>CAUUEM010000097.1:0-4986 GCA_963544045.1 uncultured Gemella sp.
AAATTTTATTCCTCTTCTTTTTTACTTACACTAGCAATTAAACTTTCAATGTGTAGTGCATATTCAGCAGTAGTATCATACTGAAAAATAAGTTCTGGAAATTTTCTAATTTTAATTTTTTTAGCTACTTCTGATTTAACAAATCCCTTAATTTTCTTAAATGATTCCTTAGTTTTCTCTTTTTCTTTTTCCCCACCTAAAACAGTGTAAAATACTTTTACTTGAGAGTAATCTCCTGTCAAAGCTACTTCTGTTACAGTAACAAATCCTAAATCATGATTCTTAACTTTAGTAGCCAAAACATATGTGATTTCTTTTTTTATTTGTTCTGCAAGTCTATTAACTCTTAATTCTGACATAAAGTTTTCCTCCTATTTTTTTACTTCTTCCATGATGAATACCTCGAAGACGTCTCCTTCTTTAATATCATTGAAGTTTTCAACAGTCATCCCACATTCATAACCACTTTGTACTTCTTTAACATCATCTTTGAATCTTCTTAATGTATCAATCTCACCCTCGTAAATTACAACACTATCACGAATTACACGTACTTTTCCATCACGTGAAACCTTACCTTCAGTAACATAAGCACCTGCTATTGTACCAATTTTTGAAACTTTATAAACTTGACGTACTTCTGCAAGACCAATTACTTTTTCAACAAATTCAGGATCTAGTAAACCTGTCATGGCAGCTTCAATTTCTTCAATAACTTTATAAATTATACTGTGTAGACGAATATCCACTTGTTCTGTTTGAGCCATCTGCTTAGCATTACTATCTGGACGAACATTAAATCCAATTACTACTGCATTAGATGCTACAGCTAGAGTGATATCTGATTCATTAATTGCTCCAACTCCAGTATGAATAATACGTACATTTACACCCTCTACATCAATTTTAGCTAATGACATAGCTAATGCTTCTACGGATCCTTGAACATCGGCTTTAATGATAATATTTAAATCTTTCATTTCACCTTGTTTCATTTGTTCAAATAAAGTATCTAAAGATACAGCCGAGTTTGCTTGACGTGTTGTTTCAATATACTGTTGTTGACGTTTTTCACCAATTTGACGAGCTGTTTTTTCATCCCCAAATACTACGAATCTATCACCCGCATTAGGAACATCTTGTAAACCAGTAATCTCTACAGGTGTAGAAGGTTTAGCTACATTAATATTTTTGTTACGATCATTAATCATAGCACGCACACGCCCGAATGTATTACCTACAACTAATGGATCTCCAACATTTAAAGTACCATTTTGTACTAATAATGTTGCAACTGCTCCACGTCCTTTATCAAGTTTAGCTTCAATTACTGTACCTAATGCTAAACGATTTGGATTAGCTTTTAGCTCTTGCATTTCTGTTACTAGAAGAATATTTTCTAATAATTCATCAATACCTTCACCTTTAAGAGCTGAAATAGGAACAAAGATAGTATCTCCTCCCCATTCTTCAGAAATTAAACCGAACTCTACTAATTCATTCATAACACGGTCTGGATTAGCTTGAGGTTTATCCATTTTATTAACTGCAACAATAATTGGAACTTCCGCAGCTTTTGCGTGGTTTATAGCTTCAATTGTTTGAGGCATTACACCATCATCTGCAGCAACTACTAAAATAGTTACGTCTGTAATTTTTGCCCCACGAGCACGCATAGTTGTAAACGCAGCGTGACCTGGTGTATCTAAAAATGTAATTTTTTTATCTTTAGCACGAACTTGGTAAGCACCAATATGTTGAGTAATACCACCTGCTTCTCCCGCTGTAACACGTGTGTTTCTAATTGTATCTAAAAGAGTTGTTTTCCCATGGTCAACGTGCCCCATTATAGTAACGATTGGTGCTCTCTCTTTAAGATCTTTGTCTTCATCTTCAACTTCAAAGTATAAATCTAAGTCTTCCTTATTGATTTCAACTTCTTCTTGGATTTCTTTTCCATAGTCCATAGCAATTAATTCTATTTGCTCTAAAGTAAGAGATTGATTAATATTTGCCATGATTTTTAATTCCATAAACAACTTTTTAATCAATTCAGTAGAACTTACCGATAAAACTTCAGAAAGTTCGCCAACAGTCATACCATCTTTAACTAAAATTGTATCTTCAGATATTGTTTCTTCTGTTGGAGCTTCAATAATAGCAGGTTGTTGTTTATGTGATTTTTTATTTTTCTCTTTTTTATTTTTTTTCTTTTTAGCTTTTTTATTGTCATTCTTTGGCTGATTATTTTCAGTCTTGCTTTTTGTATTAATTTCTTTTGATTGTTCTTTTTCTATTTTTTTGAAGACACTATCAAGCTTTGCTAACCCCTCTTCTGTTAACATTGACATATGATTGGATACTTCAATTTTTGCATCTTTTAAAACTGAAATAATATCTTTTGACTGTTTACCAATTTCTTTAGCATATTCATACACTCTGACTTTTTTCATTATTGTCTTCCTCCTTCTTCTAGTAATTGTTTAAATTTCTTTATAAATCCACTATCAGTTATTCCTACTGCAACACGATTATCTCTACCTATAGCTATACTAATATTTTCAATATTTGAAAACTCAATATACTCTACTCCGTAAAAATTTGACTTATCTTCTAATTTTTTCTTTGTATTAACTCCGCAGTCCTCAGCAATAACTAATAATTTTATCTTCTTATTTTTTAAATTTTTTATTATTAAATCTTCACCTGTTATAAGTTTTCCTGCTCGCTGCATTAAACCTAATAAATTATATACTTTAATCATTATTTTTGTGGTATAGACTTTCTATATATTAATCTTATAACTTCGTTATAGATAGGTTCCATAACTTCTGGAGAAGCACCGAAAAATTTTTCTAATTGTTTCTTTTCTTGAGCAGCCTTAACAACTTCTAAATCAGTAACAACATATGCACCTCTACCAGCTTTTTTTCCTGTAGGATCAACTGAAATTTCCCCTTCTTTATTTTTTACAATTCTCAATAAATCTTTTTTGGGAAACATTTCATTTGTTAAAATACATCTTCTTGTTGGTATTTTTCTTTTTTTCATATTAACACCTCACTATTTTGCAGCTTTTATATCGATTTTCCAACCTGTTAATTTTGCAGCTAGACGTACGTTTTGTCCTTTTTTACCAATTGCTAATGAAAGTTGATCATCCTTAACTTTTACATTAGCGATTTTTTCTTCTTCATCAATACTGATTTCTTCTACTTTTGCAGGTGCTAATGCATTTGTAATAAATTTTACAGGGTCCGTATCCCATGTTATGATGTCAATTTTTTCACCATTCAGTTCAGATACAATACGGTTTACTCGATCACCTTTATTACCTACACAAGCTCCTACTGGATCAATATTTTTATCTTCAGAGTACACAGCTATTTTAGTTCTATCTCCTGCTTCTCTAGAAACGCTCTTGATTTCTACTACACCATTATAAATTTCTGGTACTTCAATCTCAAACAATCTTCTAATAAATTCTGGATGTGATCTTGAAGCTAATACGTGCGGTTTACTTCCACGACTTGGATTATCGACTTTTGCAATATAAACTTTAATTGGTGTTTGAGGAACATACTCTTCACCAGGAACGCGCTCATTTTCACCTAAAATAGCTTCTATTTTTCCAAGTTTAACATATACATATCTTGTATCAATTCTATCAACTGTACCAGAAAGAATTTCTCCTTCATATTCGCTATATTCTTTAAATAGAATCTCTTTTTCTGCTTCTCGTAATCTTTGAAGTAATGCTTGTTTTGCAGCTTGAGCACCTACACGACCAAAATCACTTGGAAGGTCCTCTTCTTCATAAATATCTCCTACTTCATACGCGGGATTTATTTTTAATGCATCTTCTAAAGCAAATTCAATTCTATCATCGTATACTTCTTCTACTACATCTTTTCTTATAATAAATTTATAATCACCTGTAGCTCTATTGAAATCAACTCTTACATTTTTAGCAGCATTAAAATTCTTTTTATATGCTGAAAGTAGTGCTAATTCAATAGCTTCTACTAGTATATCTTCTGCAATTCCTTTTTCTTGTTCTATTAATTTTATTGCTTTAAGCAAATCCTTGCTCATCTCTGTTATCTCCTTTTATTCTAAAATTTTACAGCTAATCTTATCTTAGCAATTTTTTCATATTTAACTACTGATTTTTTAACTCTAGCTTTATCTTTATATTCTATAGTTATCTCATCTCCATCAACAGATAGAATATCACCATAAAATTCTTTTTGATTATCAATCTTTTCATACGTTTTTATATACACATGTTTACCAACAGAATTACTAACTTCTTCTAAATCTCTAAGATCTCTTTCAATACCAGGTGAAGAAACTTCAAGATAGTATTTATCACTTATGAAATCCTCTTTATCTAATTCTTCAGCTAGTTTTTCACTTAATAAAACACAATCATCTAAGCTTAATCCACCATCTTTATCGAAGTAAACACGTAAAAAATAATCGCTACCTTCTTTTACGTACTCAACATCATAAAGTGAATAATTAGAGTCTTTAACTTGTTCTGTTGCTATTGATTTTACTTTTTGTACAATACTCATACAGCACCTCTATTTTTATTTTTTATTACAACATAAAAGAGCGGAGAACTTTTCAAAATTCACCACCCTTTCGGTAATTTATTTCAATGTAAATTCATTATAACATACTAAAATAAAGAAATCAATTAATTACTCTTTATTAAGCACGAATAACTTCAATTTTGTATCCATCTGGATCTTTTACAAAATAATAACTTGGAGGGAATCCAGGTAATCCTTTTAGATCTGTTACATCGTATCCAGCTTCAACGTGTTTTTTATGTAGTTCTTCTAAGTTTTCTACTGAAATAGCAATGTGTCCATAACCATCTCCTAACTCATAAGCACCATGATCATAGTTATAAGTAAGCTCAAGTTCATAATTTGAACCAGGTAATGTAAGATATACTAAAGTAAATTTATACTC
>CAUUEM010000098.1:0-4913 GCA_963544045.1 uncultured Gemella sp.
TTTATTATCTGGCTATATATTACAGGTTATATTTTAATTTTGGGTGCAGAAATTAATGCTATTTTTCATAATTATAAAGTTGAACACAGGGTTTTTGAAGAAACACATACAATCGAATAAAATAATGACAGGATTGAAACAACAATCCTGTCATTATTTTAAGGGCAATTTTATGTTAAAATTTTTGAACTTATAGTATAATTAATTCATAACTAGTAATTAATTTAGTAATTATGAAAGGTAATATATAATATGATAAAAGAAGTGTATTTAGCAGGTGGATGTTTTTGGGGAGTAGAAGGATATTTTGCTCAATTGAATGGCGTAATTGAGACAAAAGTAGGTTACAGTAATGGTTTGACAGAAGAAACAAATTATAAATTAATTAAATCGACTGATCATGCGGAAGTTATTTACTTAAAATATAATGATGAAATATTACCATTAACAGATGTTTTACGTCATTATTTTAGAATTATAGACCCTACTAGTATTAATAAGCAAGGGGGAGATGTTGGACGTCAATATAGAACAGGAATATACTATGTTGATGAAGATACAGCTGATATAGCAAGACAATTTATTGATGAACTACAGAAACAAATTGATAAGAAAATAGTTGTTGAAGTTGAAGAAGTAAACAATTATATAGATGCTGAAGAATATCATCAAAAATATCTTGAAAAGAATCCAACAGGTTACTGTCATGTTGATTTAAGCTTAGCTAAGAAAAGTTTATAATTAACAGTTTAAAACTAAGAAATGTTTTGAAAAAAAATAAAAAAAAAGGTAAAATAATAGATAAGTATATATTTAATAGAGGAGTTAAAAAATGACAAATATTTTAATTTTTGGACATAAAAATCCAGATACAGACACAATTTGTTCTGCTATCGTTTATAACAATTTAAAAAGACTTCAAGGTATGGATACAGAAGCAGTAAGGCTTGGAGAATTAAATGATGAAACTAAATATGCATTAGAATACTTTGGTGTAAGTACACCTCGTCTAGTAGAAAGTCTTAAAGAAGGACAACATGTAATATTAGTCGATCATAACGAATTCCAACAATCAGCTAATGGAATTGAAAATGCAGTAATTCGTGAAGTTATTGATCACCATAGAATTGCTAATTTTGAAACTGCAGCACCATTATATTACAGAGCAGAACCACTTGGATGTACTGCAACTATCTTAAAGAAAATTTATGAAGAACAAAGTGTACATATAAATAAACAAATGGCCGGACTTATGCTATCAGCAATTATCTCTGATTCATTATTACTAAAATCACCAACGTGTACATTACGTGATAAAGTTGCAGCAGAAGAATTAGCTGCTATTGCTGAGGTAAATTTAGAAGAATATGGACTAGCAATGCTAAAAGCAGGGGCGTCTACTAAAGATAAAAAAGCTGAAGAGTTAATTTCATTAGACGCTAAAGAATTCATCTTAGGAGATGACAAACTAATCGTTGCACAAATAAATACAGTAGACGAGAAAGAAGTTTCGGAACGTAAGGAAGAACTAGTTAGTGCTATAAATAAAGAAATCTCAGAAAAAGGATTATCTGCATTTGTGTTTGTTATCACTAATATCTTAACTTCAAACTCTGAAGTTTTAGTACTAGGGGATAAAAAAGATAAAGTTGCTTCGGCATTTAATAAAGTTTTAAACAATGATTTTATGTTATTAGAGGGAGTAGTTTCACGTAAAAAACAAGTAGTTCCTCAAATTACAGAAGAGTTTACAAAATAATTTAGAATATTTTTGAAAGTGGGACTAGTTTCCACTTTCTGTATTATATGAGCTTAAAAGAATTTTAAGAATAAAAAAGAGGATTATAAATGAAAAATAGTAAATCTTTACTTTGGACTTTTATTAAGAGTACTGTAGTAAATTGCTTAATAGTTATTGCATTTTCAGGTCTATTTAATGGAAGTCTTAGGATTGATAAACCAATATACGGGTTCTATGGAGCATTGCTCTTAACTATATTGTATATGTTCATTAGACCGATAATATTGATGGTAAGTATAGTACCAATTATTATGACTTTTGGTATCTTTATAGTTATAATTAATGCTTTATTGATAATGTTTGTTTCATATTTATTGTCACCTCATTTTGAAGTGGCGTCATTTGGTTCAGCATTTTTCTTAGCAATATTTATATCTATATTTAATGCATTATTAAATAGTAATGATAGAAGGATAATAATAAAAAAATTCTAAAGGTTGATAGATAACCTTAATATAATCTAAATAAAAAATAGTAAGGAAAACTAAATGAAAATAGTAACAACAAGAGATCTAATTGAAAAATTAGATTTAGAAATAATTAGTGGAGAAAAAGGACTAGATAGGGAAATAACTACAGGGGAGTTATCGCGACCTGCATTACAGTTGGCAGGGTACTTCTCACATTATACTCCCCAAAGAGTACAGATACTTGGTACGAGTGAGTTATCTTTCTTTAAGTTATTAACTGCCGCAGAAAAAAGTTCTAGAATGGGTATGTTATGTACAAGGATTACTCCTTGTATAATTGTTTCACGAGGTTTAGATATTCCGAATGAATTAATAGAGGCATCTAATAAATATGATACTCCAGTACTACGTAGCAACTCTGAAACTACAAAGTTAATGGGATTTATTACATATCATCTGCAAAATATGTTTGCTCCAACTACATCGGTACATGGTGTATTTATCGAGGTTTACGGGATTGGTATACTATTAACTGGAGAAAGTGGTATTGGTAAAAGTGAAATAGCATTAGAACTAATAAAAAGGGGACACCGCCTAATAGCTGATGATAGAGTAGATATTAGGGAACTTCAGAAGGATTACCTAATTGGAACATGCGAATCTCCTTTGATTAAGCACTTATTGGAAATAAGAGGACTAGGGATTATCAATGTAATGACATTATTTGGAACTGGAGCAGTTCGAAATGAGAAACGACTTCAACTAAATATTCATTTAGAAACATGGGATGAGTCTAAACAATATGATCGTATTGGTTTAAATAATGAAAAACAAGAAATATTAAATTCTAAAATAGAAAAGAAAACTATCCCAGTTAGACCAGGACGAAACGTTGCAATTATTATTGAATCTGCAGCAATGAATTATCGTTTAAATCAAATGGGAACAAATACTGCTAAAGATTTTACTAGCAGGTTAGAACAGGAAATTAAAAGAAATAACACAGAAAGTAGCAAAGGAGAATAAATATGAGTTTAGGATACATTAATCCAATTGCATTTCATTTATTTACAAAACCAATTTATTGGTATGGAATAATAATTGCTACGACAGTGTTAGTAGCATATTTAATGGCTGAACGAGAAGCTTCAAAAAGAGGATTACCAAAGGATACGATGTTAGATCTTTTATTAATGGCTCTACCAGTAGCATTTATTTTCGCTCGAGCCTATTATGTTGTATTCAGATGGGATTACTATTCAAATCATAAAGATGAAATAATTGCAATATGGGACGGAGGAATAGCTATCTATGGTGGTCTATTAGGTGGCTTTATTGTATTATATTTCTTCGCTAGAAAAAGAAAAATTAAAATAATAAAGCTTTTAGATATTATTGCACCTAGTTTATTAGTAGGTCAAATGCTTGGACGTTGGGGTAATTTCTTTAATCATGAAGCCTATGGCGGAGAAGTAAGTCGTTCATATTTAGAAAATAGATTTATTCCAAAATTTATAATAGATAATATGTTTATAGATGGAGCATACAGACAACCTACTTTTTTATACGAGAGTTTCTGGTGCTTTATAGCGGTAATTATATTATTATTGTTAAGAAATAAATTATCTCAAAGTGAAGTGTTTGCTTCGTATATCATATTATATGGTGTAGAGAGATTTATCGTTGAGGGTATGCGAACAGACTCTTTATATATAGGTAGTTTACGTATTTCACAAGTACTTTCACTGGTATTTGTAGTAGGAAGTTTGATATACTTAATATTGCTTAATACAAAATTTAAAGACAAAAAAATATTGTATAAAGAATCATAAAAAGAGGGTGGAAACTATGACAGAAAAAATTTATGACTTAATTATTGTTGGAGCAGGTCCAGCGGGTATGACAGCATCAATTTATGCTTCACGTGCAAATATGTCTGTTCTAATGTTAGAAAGAAAGTATCCAGGTGGACAAATGCAATCTACTGAAGAAATTGAAAACTATACTGGATATGAGCATATTACAGGACCAGAGTTATCAGAAAAGATGTTTGAACATTCTAAGAAATTTGGTACTGAGTTTGCATTTGGAAATATTACCAAAATAGAAGTAAAAGAAGATTTAAAATATGTTACTTCAGGATCTACAGTATATATAGCTAAAACAGTTATTGTTGCTACAGGATCTGAACATAGAAATCTTAATGTACCAGGAGAAGAAGAATTCTCAGGTAAAGGAGTAAGCTATTGTGCTGTTTGTGATGGAGCTTTCTTTAGAAATAAAGAAGTAGTAGTAGTTGGTGGAGGTGACTCTGCTGTTGAAGAAGCACTATATCTATCTAATCTTGTCTCTAAAGTTACAATTGTTCATAGACGTGATGAATTAAGAGCACAAAAAATCTTACAAGATAGAGCATTTGCAAAAGATAATATTGAATTTATTTGGGACAGTGTAGTCAATGAAATTAAAGGTGAAAGAAAAGTTTCATCAGTTGAGATTCGTAATGTGAAAACAGAAGAAATTAGTTCTATTCCTGCAGATGGGATATTCATATACGTAGGAATGATACCTCAAACTAATGATTTTACTGATTTAGGAATTACAAATTCATCAGGGTATATACCTACTAATGAAAAACTTGAAACGACAATTCCTGGAATTTTTGCAGCTGGAGATGTTAGAGAAAAAGAAATAAGACAAGT
>CAUUEM010000099.1:0-4885 GCA_963544045.1 uncultured Gemella sp.
AAATTTTAAAATAAAATAGAATATGAATAAAAGAATGAGAGGATTAATGAAAAATCCTTTCATTCTTTTAATTTTCCAGAAGATAATAAAATATAAGGAGTTTATCGCCTTAATATGCTATAATATTGTCATGAGTAAAAGCCGAAGAGTAAAGGGGTGATTAAATGGAAGAAGTAGTAGGAAAAGTAAGAGAAGTAGTAAGTAATGGACTTTATATAGTGTTAGATGGTGGAACAACAGCATTTCTACCGAAAGAAAATATGCACATCGGTAAGAAGAAAAAATTATCAGATATATTCTCTAAAGGATATGTAATTAAGGCGAAAGTTAAGAGTAAAAAAGAAGATAGTATTATTCTAACTCAAAAGGAAGAGAGAAAAGAGTCTCCTCAAGAAAATAAAGAAAAGAAAAAGACAACCCTTAAGAAAAAACCTAAAAAACAACAAGCAAATAAAGAAGCCAAAGCTAAAGAAGTAAAGGCACCTCCTAAAGAAGATAAAAAACAACAAGAAGAATTACCCCAAAAACAAGAAACAAAAACAATAAAAGACTTAAAAAAATTACAGTATATCGGTAATATGAAAATATCTGTAGGCCGTGGTAAAAAATCTAATATTACAGAAGTTTCAGAAGAAGTAGTTGAGAAAAAAGAATTACCAAAAGTACCAGAAGGCTTCTTAGATAATATTATATCAACTACAAAGTCTGCTTATAAAAAATATGATAATGTGAAGAAAAGTCTTAGTGAGGAAGGGTATTTAGATGAAAATTAATACTTTGTGGAATAAAGGGGATAAAATAGCTATTGCTTTGTCAGGTGGAGTAGATTCTATAGTATTATTTCATTTATTAGTAACTGAGTATAAAGATAGTTATAAACAGCTAGTAGTTTTTCATATTAATCATGGTTTACGTGAGGAGTCGTATGAAGAAGCGGAATTCGTAGAGAAGTTTGTTAAAGATTTTGATGTTAAGTTTTATAAAGAAGAACTTAATATGTCAGATTTAGAGCGTGATAGTCACACTTCAGAGGAAATGCTTGCAAGAGAATTACGCTATCAAGCGTTTAATAAGATGGCAAAATTAGAAGGTGTAACTAAACTCTTAACCGCCCATCATAAAAATGACCAAGTAGAAAATATATTAATGAGGTTATTAATTGGTCGTAGTATTGATCATTCATTAGCTATTTGCGAAGAGATTGAAATGGCTGGTTTAACTATTTATCGCCCGCTGCTTAATAGTTTAAAAGCTGAGCTAGAGGAGTATGCAAAAGAAAAAAATCTGCATTATTATGTAGATGCGACTAACTTTGATACAGACTATACAAGAAATAATATTAGACATAATATTGTGCCACTGCTTAATGATATTAATAGTGGTAGTTTTGATAATTTAATTAACTTTGCTAATTATTATCAAAATATAAATAATAATCTAAAAAAAGCAATATTATCAAATAAAGATAATTATATTTTTTCTAGAGACGAAGATAAAATAAGTTTAGTTAAAGATAAATTTTTGGAGCTTAATGAAGAAGAAATGTATTTCTTATTAAAAGACTTAATTACTGATGAATTAGGTGTTTTTGATATTAAGCAAAAGGCGATTTTTGACGTTGTTTCGTCTTTAAAGAAAAATTCAGGTAATAAAAGTTATGATTTGAAAAATAATTTAAAAATTATTAGTCAATATGAAAGTATATATATTCATAAAATTGAAAAAAAGTGTTATAATGATAAGATAGAAATAATTATCGATAAAATTTGTGAAAATAGTGTTTATGAATTTTATCAAAATAAATTTATAATATCTACAGATGCTAAAGATTCAGAAATTGGCTTTAACAAATCTGAGTTACCTCTTTTTGTTACAATAAAAAAAGAAGGGGATAGAGTGCGTCGAGGAGAAATAAATAAAAAACTTTCCCGTATTTTCATTGATGAGAAAATACCGAAAGAATTAAGAGATACTTTGCCTGTAATAAGAAATAATAAGGGCGAAGTTCTTGGTGTTTTAGGTATTGGAGCAAAAGTCAATAGAAATAAAATTTATGATTATTATATAAAAATGAAAGGATAAGACAGTGGAAAATATATTAAAAGACATTGAGAAAGTTTTATTTACTCATGAGGAAATAGTTGTAGCAAGTAAAAGAATTGCTAAACAAATAGAAGAGGACTATAAAGATAAAGAGCCTGTTTTAATTTGTACTTTAAAAGGTGCATTACCTTTTATGGCAGAACTTATGAAACATATTGATATTCATGTTGTTACAGATTTTATAGATGTATCTAGCTACCATGGTGGAACTGAATCTACAGGTACTATAATAATTAAAAAAGACGTAGGTATGGATATTGCTGGACGTGACGTAATTATAGTTGAAGATATTGTTGATACAGGTAGAACTTTAAAAGCGCTTATCGAAAACTTATTAGAAAGAAAAGTAGCGTCTGTGACTTGTGCTTCATTACTAGATAAACCGGAAGCTCGTATCGTTGATGTTGAACCGGATTATATCGGGCTAGTTTGTCCAAAAGCTTTCGTAGTTGGATTTGGATTAGACTATGAAGAAAGATACAGAAATACGCCATATGTAGGTGTTTTAAAAGAAGAAATCTATTCATAAAATATAGATTTTAAATAATATTAAAAAATAATTAAAACTTTAGTCAAAAAAAGTCGAAAACTTTAATCATATTTAAGGTCAAATATGGTAAAATAAGATACTTTTAGAAAATAAATTAGGAGGTAGTTAGTCTATATGAATAATGGGAAAAGACAAAATTCTATTCTTAGCATGCTTGCCCTTATTGTTATAGCATTGGGAGTATTTGCTTATTGGCAGCAAGACTTACCTGGGACAACAGAAAAACTAGACTACTCAAAACTTGTTAAAAATATAAACGAAGACAAGATTAAAGAAATTAGTCTACAAAGAAAAGATGAAAACTATAATGTGAAAGGGGTTTTAACAGATGGTGAAAAGAATTTTGAATCATTAGTTCCAGCATCTGATAATGAAATCCAAAAACAAATTAATGAAAAAGCAAAAGATGGAAAACTTAATGTAGTAGAATATAAAGCTGCTGAAAAAACTGGAGCAATTCTTTCGTTCTTAGGAAACATCGTACCGTTTATCTTAATGATGGGGTTACTGTTCTACTTTATGTCACAAATGCAAGGTGGCGGTGGAGGCAAAGTAATGAGCTTCCAAAAATCTAAAGCTAAGAAAATCGATGCAGGTGAAGGTACTGTTACATTTAATGATGTAGCGGGAGCTGATGAAGAAAAACAAGAACTTGCAGAGATGGTTGAATTCTTAAAAGATCACCGTAAATTCACTAAGATGGGTGCTAAAATACCTAAAGGTGTGTTATTAGAGGGTCCTCCGGGAACAGGGAAAACATTATTAGCCCGTGCAGTTGCTGGAGAAGCAAAAGTTCCATTCTTCTCAATCTCAGGGTCTGATTTCGTTGAGATGTTCGTAGGGGTTGGGGCTAGCCGTGTTCGTGATTTATTCAAAGAAGCTGAAAAAAATGCGCCATGTATTATCTTTATCGATGAAATCGATGCTGTCGGGCGTAAACGTGGTAGTGGAGTAGGTGGAGGAAACGACGAACGTGAACAAACTCTTAACCAACTTCTTGTTGAAATGGACGGATTCGATGGTGAAAAAGGTATTATCGTAATTGCAGCAACTAACCGTGCTGATGTATTAGATAACGCACTTAGAAGACCTGGACGTTTTGATAGACAAATCAAAGTTTCTACTCCAGACGTAAAAGGTCGTGAAGCAATTCTTAAAGTACACGCTAAAAACAAACCGCTTGCTAAAGATGTTGAGCTTCGTTCATTAGCGGAAAAAACTCCAGGGTTCTCTGGGGCTGACCTTGCTAACATACTAAATGAAGCAGCACTTTTAGCGGCGCGTGAAAACAAAAATGCAATTGAAAAATCTGATTTAGATGAAGCTATGGACAGAGTAATCGGTGGTCCAGCTAAACGTAGTAGAGTTTATACTCCAAGAGAAAAACGTTTAGTAGCTTATCATGAAGCTGGACATGCTATTGTAGGTATGGTTCTTGATAGCGCGGATAAAGTACAAAAAGTTACTATTATTCCTCGTGGGGATGCAGGTGGATATAACCTGATGATTCCAGAAGAAGAGAAATACTTCCAAACTCGTACAGATTTAATTGATAAAATTTGTGGTCTATTAGGTGGACGTGCAGCAGAACAAATCTTCTTTAATGAAGTTTCTACTGGAGCTCACAATGACTTTGAACGTGTAACTGCAATTGCACGTGCAATGGTTACAGAGTACGGTATGAGTGATGTTGTAGGGCCAATGCAAGCTCCATTCCACGATCCATATGGTGGACGTCAATTATCAAGTATCGGTAACTATTCAGAAGAAATGCTGAAAGAAATCGATAAAGAAGTACGTAAAATCATTAATGAATGTTACGCTAAAGTGTTACATATCATTGAAACTCATAGAGATCAGTTAGAACTTATCGCTCAAACTCTTATGAAAGTTGAAACAATTGATAGAAAAGAAATTGTTGCTCTTTACCAATTTGGTAAAATGCCAAAAGAGTTAGACGAAAGAGAAGCGGAACAACTTGATAAAATAGTTAATAAAAAATACTACGAAGAACAAGCTCGTTTAGCTAAAGAAAAAGAATCTACAGAAAAAGTAATTGATGTAGAGGCTAAAGAAGTATCTGACGAAAACAAAGATATAGAAGAATAATTAAGAAGGCCAGGTTTGAAATTAATTCAAATCTGGTTTTTTTATGTTTTAAAATTATATATTTCCGAGGAAATTAACTTCAGTTAAGTTTAAAGCTATACAATATATTTTATGGTATAATTG
>CAUUEM010000100.1:0-4871 GCA_963544045.1 uncultured Gemella sp.
TAGAATAATATCTAGCTTAGAAAACTTAGCGTTATAGATTCAACTTTTTCATTAAACACTTCATAAACACACACAATAAATTAAAATAAAAAGTTGAAACATAAGGAGTACAAACAAAATGGCAGTAAAAATCCGTTTAAAAAGATTAGGTGCTAAAAAATCACCTTTCTACCGTATCGTTGTTGCTGATTCAAGATCTCCACGTGATGGACGTTCTATCGAAACTATCGGTACTTACAACGCTGTAAAAGATCCAGCTGAAGTTAAAATCGATGAAGAATTAGCATTAAAATGGTTAGGTAATGGAGCACAACCTTCTGACACAGTTAGAAGTTTATTATCTAAAGAAGGAATTATGAAAAAATTCCACGATTCTAAATTAAATAAATAATAAAGAACGCTTTTAAAAGCGTTTTTTTTTTATCTAAAATTTAATACTACTTGAAAAGTATTGAAAAAATTATGAAACAATGGTAAAATTACAAAAATACATATTAACTAAAAAAGGAGGATTTTATGGAATATTTAATAGAAATATTGCCAAGTTTATTAAACGGTACTTTAATGACATTAGAAGTATTTTTTCTTGTTTTAATATTATCTATTCCTCTTGGTATTATAATTGCATTTATTATGCGATTTAACATAACAATTTTAAATTACTTTATAAATATATATATATGGATAATGAGGGGGACACCCTTACTTCTACAATTAATTTTTATTTATTATGTTTTACCAACTGTAGGAGTTCGTTTTGATAGATTACCAGCTGCAATAATTGCTTTTACATTAAATTATGCTGCATATTTTGCTGAAATATTTAGAGGCGGAATAAATTCTATTCCTAAAGGTCAATATGAGGCAGCAAAAGTATTAAAATTCAATCAATTTCAAACTATACGCTTCATAATATTACCACAAGTAATAAAAATAGTTTTACCTAGTGTATTTAATGAAATAATGAGTTTAGTAAAAGATACATCGTTAGTTTATGCATTAGGTATTAGTGATTTAATATTAGCAAGTAGAACTGCAGCAAACAGAGATGCTAGCTTACTTCCAATGTTTGTCGCAGGTATGATATATTTAATTTTAATTGGTATTGTAACGGTTGTTTCTAAACGTGTAGAAAAACGTTATAATTATGATAGGAGGTAAGAACTATGTTAGAGTTAAAAAATATTAGTAAAAAATTTAAAGATAAAAAGATTTTATCAAACTTTAATTTAAAAGTAGAGGAAAATAAAATTCTAGCAATAGTAGGACCTTCTGGTGGTGGTAAAACTACATTGCTTCGTATGTTAGCAGGGTTGGAGTCAATAGACTCTGGAGAGATAATATTTAATGGAGAAAATCTTCCTTTAAATGAGTTAGAAAAAAGAAATCTTCTTGGTTTCGTATTTCAAGACTTTCAATTATTCCCTCATATGACTGTGTTAGAAAATTTAGTTATATCTCCTATACAAACTATGGGAATAAAAAAAGATGAAGCAGAAGCAAAGGCTATCAAATTATTAGAACAATTAGGATTAGAAAATTATTGTAAAAGTTATCCACATTCGCTTTCTGGAGGCCAGAAGCAAAGAGTTGCCTTAGCACGTGCAATGATGATTGAACCTAAGATAATTGGTTATGATGAGCCAACAAGTGCTTTAGATCCTGAACTTCGCTTGGAAGTGGAAAAGTTAATATTACAAAATAAAAAACTTGGTGTTACTCAAATTGTAGTAACACATGATTTACAGTTTGCTGAAAATATTGCAGATGATATTTTGAAAGTCGAACCGAAATAAAGGAGAAGCATTATGAAAATATCGAAATTAATTATTACATTACTAAGTTTTCTATTGATACTAACTGGTTGTGCTTCTGGTGGGAAAGATAAACCTCAAAAAGATAATTGGAATGATTTTGAAAATCAGAAAACAATTGTTATAGGTTTTGATAATACATTTGTACCAATGGGATTTCAAGATAAATCTGGAAAAAATATTGGTTTTGATATTGATCTTGCTAATGAAGTTTTTAAAAAATATAATATAAAAGTTCAATGGCAAGCAATAAATTGGGATTTAAAAGAAACCGAATTAAAAAATGGTAATATAGATTTAATTTGGAATGGATACTCTAAAACTTCAGAGAGAGAAAAAACAGTTTTATTCTCTGATGAATATATGATTAATGAACAAGTTATTGTAACAAAAAAATCAAAAAATATAGTAAATAAAGATCAGCTAAAAGATAAAATTTTAGGGGCTCAAAATGGTTCTTCTGGCTATGATTCATTTAATAGTAATCCAGAAATTTTAAAAAGTATTGTTAAAAATAATGACGCAACACAGTATGAAAGCTTTAATGAAGCTCTAATAGATTTAGAAAATGATAGAATAGATGCATTACTTATAGATAGGGTATATGCTAATTATTATTTAAAACAACAAAATAAACTACAAGATTATAATATAATTAATGCTGGGTTTGAAGGCGATTCATTTGCTGTAGGTGCTAGAAAAGCAGATACAACATTAGTAAAGAAAGTTAATGAGGAATTTAAAGAGCTTTATAAAGAAGGTAAATTTCAAGAAATATCAAACAAATGGTTTGGAGAAGATGTTGCAACAGATTATATAAAATAACAGAATAGGTGTTACTTATAGTAATTCTACAAAGCTAATAATTATATTTAACTGTCAACAAAAAAAGTTTACATTTATTAATAAAAGTACTTGATTTTTTCTTTATAATTATTTATAATAATAAAGTATGTGATTAAATCACTTAAAAATAACTCTGTTCGTATTAAAAGCGTTCAGGGCAGAAGGAGACGATAATAATGAGAGAAGGAATTCATCCAGATTACCGTAAAGTTGTATTTATGGACACTACTAGTGGTTTCAAATTCTTAAGTGGTTCTACTAAACCATCTAAAGAAACTATCGAGTGGGAAGACGGAAATACATACCCATTATTAAAAGTTGAAATCAGTTCAGACACACACCCATTCTACACAGGACGTCAACGTTTTGCTCAAGCAGATGGTCGTATCGAACGTTTCAACAAAAAATACGGTATCAAGTAAAAAACAAAAACAGGCATATCTATTTGGATTGTCTGTTTTTATTCTATGTATACTAAAAATTTTAAAATTTAGTATTGTACTTTAGGAGATTAGAAAATGGTAGAAAATAGAAAGTTTGGTTGGATTGAATGCATATGTGGTAGTATGTTTTCAGGAAAATCCGAAGAATTATTAAGAAGAATAAAACGAGGAGTTATTGCTAAACAAAAAGTATTATTATTTAAACCAAGTATTGATAATAGATATGATGAAAACCGAGTTTCTACACATAATGGTAATAGCTATGATTCAATAAGTATAGAAAAGTCATCTGATATTTTAAACTTTGTTAAAGATACAGAATATGATATTATAGGAATTGATGAGATACAATTTTTTGATAATGATATAGTAAAAATTATTAATAAATTAGCTGATGACGGAATAAGAGTTATAGTTGCAGGTTTAGATATGGATTTTAAAGCAGAACCATTTCATCCAATGCCAGAAATTATGGCTATTAGTGAAATGGTAACTAAATTACATGCAGTATGTAATAAATGTGGAAAAGAAGCAAGTAGAAGTCAAAGATTAATAAATGGAAAACCAGCAAAATATGATGATCCTATTGTAGTAATAGGAGCAAGCGAATCATATGAAGCTAGATGTCGTCATTGTCACAAAATAGAAAGATAAAAGTAGGAGGATATAATGGAAATTTTAGGACAACTTGAAGTAGTTGAAGAACGCTACGAAAAGTTAAATGAATTATTAAGTGATCCAGATGTTGTAAGTGATACAAAAAAACTTATGGAATACTCTAAAGAACAACGTTCAATTGAAAAAACTGTATCAGTTTTTAGAGAGTATAAGGATATTGTTCAACAAATAAAAGATACAAAAGAACTTCTTGAAATTGAAGATGATAAGGAAATGAAAGAAATGATGCAAGAGGAGATAAAAGAATTAGAACCAACTCTTGCACCTATGGAAGAGGAATTAAAAATACTATTATTACCTAAGGATCCAAATGATGGTAAAAACGTTGTTGTAGAGGTTCGTGGTGCAGCTGGTGGAGATGAAGCTCAACTATTTGCTGGTGATTTATTAAGAATGTACACTCGTTTTGCAGAATCACAAGGTTGGAAAGTTGATGTTTTAGAACGCTCAGAAACTGGGATAGGTGGTATTAAAGAGGCAATTTTTATAATTTCAGGTGAAGATGTATATTCTAAAATGAAATTTGAAAGTGGAGCTCACCGTGTTCAACGTGTACCAACAACAGAATCAAGTGGACGTATCCATACTTCTACAGCTACAGTGGTAGTTCTTCCAGAAGCTGAAGAAGTTGAAATAGAAATTAATGAAAATGATATCCGTGTAGATACATTTGCTTCTAGTGGAGCAGGAGGACAATCAGTAAATACAACAATGTCAGCTGTTCGTTTAACACATATTCCTACAGGAGTAGTTGTATCTATGCAAGATGAGCGTTCTCAAATTAAAAATAAAGAGAAAGCTATGAAAGTTCTTCGTGCTCGTGTTTATGACAAATATCAACAAGAAGAACAAGCTAAATTTGATGCAGAACGTAAATCTAAAGTTGGTACTGGAGATCGTTCAGAACGTATTAGAACTTATAACTATCCTCAAAACCGTGTAACTGATCACAGAATAGGATTAACTATTCAAAAACTTGATCAAATTATGGAAGGGAAACTTGATGAGGTTCTAGAAGCATTACGTATTGCTGAGCAAGCAGAAAAAATGGCAGAACTTAATAAAGGTGAAGAACTATAATGAACAGAAG
>CAUUEM010000101.1:0-4816 GCA_963544045.1 uncultured Gemella sp.
CATTTCAATTAAACTAAATGCTGAATTATCTCTGTAATGTAGCTTTTCCATTTGAAATTATTATTTGTTTCCCATTAGGGGCTTTACTAGCCTTTTCTACTGGGCCTTCTAAATAATGTTTATTTACTAACTTATCAAATGTTACATCAGGATCTTTTTCATTAATTTCATAAGCAGTAACTTGTGATTGAACAGTCTTTTCATATGCTTCTGAACTTTTATCTTTAGCACTATCTATATTTTTTGTTATATTAGGGATAATTAAAATAAGTAGAATAGCTATTATAAAAAGTACTATCAACATTTCTATCAATGTAAACGCTTCTTTACTTTTCAATCTTTTTCTTATTTTAAGAATTTTCTTCGCCATATTTCTCTCCTTATTTCAGCGAACTTGCCATATTAAATATAGGCATCAGTATAACCATATATAAACCTATTATTACAAATGCTAATATAGCAAATAACACTGGCTGAAATTTTCTTAACATTTTATCTAGTGATGTTAAAAAAGTATCTAACATTAGCTCACTAAACAATTTCAACTCCCTATCAATTAATCCATTATTAATACCATGAATTACAAATTTTTCTACTGATTTATCAAAAAACTTAATACTGGCAATTGCTTCTTCAAAGCTAAGTCCTTTATCTAAATCTCTCATTATTTTTTTAGAAAAATAGGTCAAATAATAGTCATAGTTTTCTTCTATAATAACTTCTAATGCAGTTTTTAATGAAAAACCGCTCATTAGAAATAAACTCAATTCCAAAGTGAATTTATATGAATAATATAGTCTAGCATAAACTCGTATTTTTGGAATATACATAAGTGTATTTAAAAATATATTCTTCCTATATTTTTTTATATATATCATATAAACTAATACTATTATTGACAAGATCACTATAATAGATATAATTTTAGGGGTTAAATAGATCATTTTTATTAGAATAATCGTTTGAATATCCATTTTTATACTAGATGATGTATAAATATTTTCAAACTGCGGAATTACTAACAAGTTAAATACCATGATTAAAGTAATTAATGCAATGGTAAGAATTAAAGGATATCTTAAAGTTTTTATTACTTTTTCTTTTTGTTCTTTTTTTATTCTTAGATAATTTTCAATTTCTAAAAGCATATCTTCTATGCTACCATAATCTTCTGCAAACTTCATTTTGCTTGTAACAAATGTAGAATATCCTAAATATCTTAATAAATCCGATAATTTTTTACCATGAGAGAGCTCTAATTTTAAACTATCAATTTTTTCTAAAGAAACATCATATTGAAATAAAAGAAATTCAATTGAATCTTCAAGCATATAACCATGCTCGATTAATTCAGATAATCTTTGAATAAAATAGATTTTATTCTCTTCATCAAGAATTTTGCTAATATCCCCATTTTTCTTTTTCATTAAGCGATATTATCTCCTTCTCATAGGCTATATTAAATTTATGTTGTAAAGAATTATTATTTCTAATTTTATTATCAATATAATTTTGAATTTCTTCTTTTGTTAATATTTCGGTAATTAATCCCCTTTTATTGTTAGTTAATCTAACTAATCTTTGAGAGACAATACAGATTATAGTTTGTTTTATATCTTCATGTGATAAATTTAAATCCCTTAACCTATTTATCACACCTATAGAATTTTCTGCATGAATTGTACTCAAAACCAAATGTCCAGAAAAAGTAGATGTTATAACTTGTCCCGCAGTTTTATAATCTCGAACTTCTCCAACTACAAGAACATCTGGATCACATCGCAACATTGATTTCAAAGCATTTTCGTAGGTTATCCCTGCTTTCTCATTAATCTGCATTTGAATCAAATTATTAATATTTTTTTCTACTGGATCTTCAATTGTAAGTACTTGTTTCCCTAATTGAGCACATCTACTTGCCAATTTATACATTGATGTTGACTTACCACTCCCTGTTGGTCCTGAAAAGAGAATAAGACCATTTGCTTTTGAAGCAAGTCTATCTATAAATATATTATCTTTTGAAAATATACTATATTTAACATCTTCAATTTCATTTGTAAAAATTCTCACTACACAACCTTCATATAATTCACTTAAAGGCAAAGTAGAAACTCTTAGATAATATTCTTTACCTAAGAGCCTATAAACAAACTTACCACTTTGTGGTTCTTTATTTCTTGAAATGTCTATATTAGCATTATATTTCAATAATGAAATAACTGCTTCTAACTCCCTATTAGAATATTTTTCATATTTACTCAGATTCCCCATTACTCTGAGTTTTATAAAGGAATATCCTGTTATATTCGGATAAATATGGATATCACTGGCTTTCTTTTCTATGGCTGCATTTAAAATCTTCATCATCAAATTTTTTGTATTTATAGTTATCACGCCCTTTATCCTTAAAGAAAAAGAAAATATAGGCTAAGTTATTTTTTAAACCTAGCCTATATCTCAAACTATTAATTTAATATACTACATATAACCCATATAGCCTAAGTAATTTGAATTTATTTTATAGATTCAAGTGCCTAGAAAAAGAATATCCCCTAAATCTTCTTAAAACTTCTTCTACTAGTTTACAATCTTCGCTATCTAAAGCCTTAATCATATCAATTACTTCAAAGTGTGTACCTTCTAACTCTGAACGTTCTACTTTTTCAGTTTTGTAGCCCACTAACTCATCTATTGTGACATTATATAATTTCGCAATAGATACTAGAGTAGCAACATTGGGTTCGTTTCTACCATATTCCCAGTTAGCATATACACCATGAGATGATAACTCTAGCTTATCTGCTACCGCTGACATAGAATAATTGTTCATCTTTCGAAGCTTTTTAAGATTTTGTGCCAGTAATGTTCCTTTATTCTTCAAAGTAATCCTCCTTTCTCATCTATAATTATTATACAATGTTTGATATAAAAAATCAAATAAAATTATAAATTTTTGAGATTTTTTTTTATGAAAATGCAAATAATATTATTTTTGAATTTCATGTAAAGTTTACAGAGAATCTCGAAAAGATGTATATGTCAACCTTTAATCAAAGAAAAGCAACGCTAATGAAAGCGTTACTTTTAATTTTTATTCTGGTTTTTCTATTGTTAATATTTTTATATTTTCTAATAAATTAACATATACATAATTTGCTGCAATCAATCCTGCTACAGAAGGACAAAACGCATTTGATGCAGGAGGTATTTTTGCCTTACGAATTTCAGAATCCTGTTTACCTATTTTGCTTAAATATTCTTTATTGGCTTTTGTTGGACTTTCTGTAGAGTACACTACAGGTATTTTTCCTTTCACTCTTTCTTTTTTTAATTTTGTTCTTATAACTTTTGCTAGTGGACAAACTGTAGTTTTTCGTAAATCTGCTACCTTAAATTTTGTAGGATCCATTTTGTTTGCTGAACCCATAACACTTATAAACTTTATATTATTTTTTAAACAATACTTGATTAAATGAATTTTAAAAGTTACAGTATCACAAGCATCTATAACAAAATCTAATTTTTTTTCATAAAATACATTGAATGTTTCTTCAGTATAAAAGTCTTGTATAGCAATAACTTCACAATCAGGATTAATATCAAGTATTCTTTTTTTCATTTCTTGTACTTTACTGCAACCTACAGTTTTTGTAGTTGCATGTATTTGTCTATTCACATTAGTTATATCGATATCATCCTTGTCCATAAGTACTAATGAACCTATACCAGAACGCGCTAATGCTTCTGCTGCAAACGAACCGACTCCTCCAATCCCAAGGATTCCTACTCTTTTATCTTTTAATATCTCTAAACCTTGAGTTCCTATAATTAACTCATTTCTTGAAAATTGATGTAACATTTCTTACTCCATTAATATTATTTAAAACTAAAAAAGACCGGATTATTCTACCAGTCTAAAAAAACCAAAGCACCGTAGTATCTTGCCTTAATTGGTCCTGATATAATCAGGTGGGTATGATAGCCTTACCTTCTAAAGTCTTCTCAAGGAAGCATTTTATACTAATAAGCGATTCTCATTCCCTATTAAAAAGTGTTAGGCCCGAATGTATAGCAAGTCATACATGTGCTCCAGTTGTTACTTATATTTTACCATAACTAAGTTGTTTAGACAATATCAAAATTTATTTAATTTTATACTGTATTTATCAAAAATATTTTTGGTTTATTATTTATTGTTTATGTAAATAGGTTTTAATAAACAAGAAAATATTTTACTTATTTATGACTTTAAAAACTATAATAAAAATATTATTTAATATTTTTTATAATATATTTTTCAAAAATTTTCCTGTGTAACTTTCATTGTTTTTAATTAATTTTTCTGGAGTACATTCAGCTAAGATTGTTCCTCCACCTACTCCTCCTTCAGGACCTAGGTCAATTAGGTGGTCGCAGCATTTTATTACATCAAGGTTATGTTCAATGACAATTACCGTATTACCACCATCAACTAATTTATCTATAATTTTTATTAATCTGCTAATATCATCTATATGTAATCCAGTAGTTGGTTCATCTAGTATATAAAGAGTTTTTCCCGTAGACTTCTTATACAATTCACTTGCAAGTTTTACACGCTGAGCTTCTCCTCCAGATAAGGTCGTAGCACTTTGCCCTAACCTTATGTAATCAAGACCAACATTAACAAGTGTTTCAAGCTTATTTTTAATCTTAGGTATATTTTCAAAAAATTCATATGCTTCTTTTATAGTCATGTCTAAAACGTCACTTATACTCTTACCTTTATATTTAACTTCTAAAGTTTCTCTATTGTATCTTTTACCTTTACATA
>CAUUEM010000102.1:0-4785 GCA_963544045.1 uncultured Gemella sp.
CGAAAATGATATATTTAGATAATTGTGCGACAACAAAACCTTATAAAGAAGTATTAGAAACTTTTGTTGAAGTCAATAATAATTATTATGGTAATCCAGCTAGTATTAATAAATTTGGTAAAACAGCTAATAAACTTTTAAATGCTGCACGTAGTCAAGTAGCAGATATTTTAAAAGTTGATAAAGAAACAATATATTTTACATCATGTGCAACAGAAAGTAATAATATTGCTATTTTAGGTTCTGCTGAGCATAAGAGAGATTTTGGGAACAGAATAATAGTTTCAAAAATAGAACATCCATCAGTTTTAGAAACTTTTAGAGAACTTGAAAGAAGAGGATTTGCTTTAGATTATCTTGATGTAGATGAGAATGGTTTTATTGATTTAAATCATTTAAAAACACTACTTACAAAGGAAACAATTTTATTAAGTGTTATGCATGTTAATAACATTTATGGAGCAGTACAGCCTATAGAAGAAATTATAGAAATTTTAGAGAACTATCCAAAAGTTCATTTTCATGTAGACGGTGTACAAGGGGTTTTAAAAAAAGATATAGATTTATCAAAAGTCGATAGTTATTCTATTTCTGCTCATAAATTTCATGGTTTAAAGGGAGTCGGTGCCCTATATTTAAAATCTAGAAGAACTGTACATAATATCACTTTCGGTGGTGGACAAGAATCTGGGCTTCGAAGTGGAACAGTTAACGTTGCAGGTGCTGTAAGTCTTGCAAAAGCATTAAGATTGTCAAAAGAAAAAATATCAGAAACAATAAATAAACATAAAGAGTTTAAGAAACATATAATAGATACAATTGAGCATAATGAACACTTTGTTATAAATTCTCCTCTACATGATAATTTTGTAGATTCAATAGTTAATATAAGTTTACCTAAAATTAAAGGTGAAGCTATTGTTAATTCTCTAAATGAACGAGGAATTATGGTTTCTACAACGAGTGCTTGTTCATCAAGAACATTTCATTTAAATGAAGCATTGTATGCGAGAGGATTATCTAAAGACAATATTGAAGGAAGTATACGAGTTAGCTTTTCATTTGAAACAAAAATAGAAGAAGTGGAAGAATTTATAGATATATTAGTAGATGAATATAATAAAAAATTTAAAGAGGTAATTGAAAGTGGAATATAGTCATATAATAGTACGATATGGAGAACTTACTCTGAAATCTGGTAACAGAAATGAGTTTTTAAAAAAATTAACAAAAAATATAAGATATAATTTACAAGATCTATCAGGATTTCATATTCAAACAAAACGAGATAGAATGTATATACATTTAGATAATAATGAAGATATTGAAGAAATTATAAAAAAATTAAAACGAATCCCAGGTATACATAATTTTTCACCTGTTTTACGTTCTTCACTTGATACAGAAGAAGCAAAAAAAGTAATAGATAATTTACTTCAGACAAAATTAGATAAAGAATATACATTTAAAATTCAAACAAAAAGACCAAATAAGAATTTTGAATTTCATACTAATGAATTAAATAATATTTTTGGTAGTCATGTTCTAGTTAATTATAAAAATTTAAAAGTAAATGTTAAAAAACCTGATTTTATAATAAATGTAGAAGTAAGAAGTGAAGGGATATTTATATTTACTGATTTTATAAAAGGGGCTGGTGGATTCCCTGTTAATACATCATCAAAAGCGTTGTTATTACTATCTGGTGGAATAGATTCGCCAGTTGCTGCTCATACATTACAAGTAAAAGGTGTTGAGGTGGAGATGATTCATTTTCAATCCCCACCGTTTACTTCACAAGATGCATTGCAAAAAATATTTGACTTAACTATAAAATTAAGTGAAGTAGTAGGAAAAATCAAGATACATGTAGTTAACTTTACAAAACTACAAACAGAGATAGTTAAACGTGTACCGTCTAACTATACAATGACTTCAACTAGAAGATTTATGCTACGTATAGCTGAAGAAATAGCTAAAAAGGAAGGTTGCTTAGCTTTAGCAACAGGAGAATCTTTAGGCCAAGTAGCTAGCCAAACTCTAGAATCAATGAATTGTATAAATGAAGTAACTAATTTACCTATTTTAAGACCATTATTAACAATGGACAAAGTAGATATAATAAAAATAGCACAGGAGATAAATACTTTAGAAATATCAAACTTACCATTTGAAGATTGTTGTACTATATTTACTCCTAAAGCCCCTAAAACCCGACCTAGGTTAGAAAAGATTAAAGAATATGAGGCTCGTGATGATTATTCAGATTTAATTGAAGAAACTTTAACTTCAGTAGAAACTTATATATTTGATATAAATGGTCAAGTGATAACTAAGGATATGAGGGAAGAAAAAGTTTCAAATGATGATTTTACAGATTTACTATAAAAGAAAGAGAGATATTTAATGGAAAAAAAAGTAATAATAATAGGAGCTGGTTTAGCAGGTAGTGAAGCAGCATGGCAATTGGCTAAAAGAGGAGTAAAAGTTGATTTATATGAGATGCGTCCTAAAAAAATGACACCAGCTCATAAAACAGAAAATTTTGCTGAACTAGTATGTTCCAACTCACTAAGAGCAAATAATATTACAAATGCAGTTGGTTTATTAAAAGAAGAAATGAGAAGACTAGATTCGTTGATAATTAAATGCGCAGATGCAACACAAGTACCTGCAGGAGGTGCTTTAGCAGTTGATAGAGATAAGTTTTCTCAAATGATTACAGAAACAATCAAAACACATCCTAATATTAACGTTATAGAAGAAGAGTTACTTACAATACCTAAAGGAGATTATCCTGTAATTGTTGCGACAGGTCCACTTACATCAGATTCTTTGAGCAAAGATATAAGAAATTATACTAAGCAAGATGGATTATATTTCTATGATGCAGCAGCTCCTATAATTGAAAAAGATTCTATTGATATGGAAAAGGTTTATTTAAAATCTCGATACGATAAAGGTGAGGCAGCATATTTAAATTGTCCAATGACTAAAGAAGAATTTACAAATTTTTATAATGAGTTAATTACTGCTGAAGCAGCACCTTTAAAAGAATTTGAAAAAGAAATATATTTTGAAGGTTGTATGCCTTTCGAGGAAATGGCAAAACGTGGTGAAAAAACACTGTTATTTGGACCGATGAAACCTGTTGGATTAGAAGATCCTAAAACTGATAAACGTCCGTATGCAGTAGTTCAATTAAGACAAGACAATAGTGAGGGAACATTATATAATATTGTAGGTTTTCAAACACATTTAAAATGGGGAGAACAAAAGAGAATTATAAATATGATTCCAGGTTTAGAAAATGCAAATGTTGTTAGATATGGTGTTATGCATAGAAATACATATTTAAACTCTCCTCAATTATTAGAAAAAACATATAAACTAAAAGAAGAAAACAATATCTATTTTGCAGGACAAATGACTGGTGTTGAAGGTTATGTAGAAAGTGCAGCATCAGGAATTGTAGCTGCATTAAATGCATTATTTAATCAAGAAGGAAAAGAAATTATTTTTCCAACAGAAACAATGATTGGAGCTATGGCTAATTATATTGTTGATAGTACAAGTAAAAATTTCCAACCAATGAATGCTAATTTTGGAATTATTAAACCTCTCCCAGAAAGAATTAAAGATAAAAAAGAAAAATATGAGAGATATGCCAACAGATCGTTAGAAATTTTAGAAAATTTCAAAATTGACTAAAAAATTTCTTTAAAAAGTCTTACAATTTTCTGAAATAAGTGATATAATGATTCAGGAAGTATTTTTTGTAAGGAGAAAAAAATGGCAAGTTTATTACAAAAAACAAGAAAAATAAGTACAATACTACAAGAAGGTAGACATGAAAATGTAGACTTTGAAGCAATGGCCATGAGACTGAGTCCAATATTAGACTCAGTAGTATATATACTAGATACTGAAGGTAATATACTAGGATATGATTCGATTCTTGACTATTCTAATGAACGTATGGAAAAAATTATACGTGATAGAAAAGTACCTAAAGCTTATTTAGATGCAACATTAAAAGTTTATGCAACAAAAGTAAATATTCCATTTCAACATGCGTTATCTATTTTCCCAGATGAAGAAGAAGAGCGTTTTGAAGGAAATACTTATACTGTAGTCTTACCAATTAGAGGTGGAGGCGAACGCTTAGGAACACTAGTTATCGGTAGAATGGATAGTGATTTTCAAGATGATGACTTAGTACTTGCAGAGTATGCATCAACAGTTGTTGGTATTGAAATAATGCACGAAAAACAAGACAAAGAGAAAAATATTGCTCGTGATAAAGATATGGTTAATATGGCTATTAACTCATTATCATATTCTGAAAAAGAAGCTATTGAACATATTTTTAGAGAGTTAGATGGAACTGAAGGATTACTTATAGCAAGTAAAATTGCTGATAGAGTAGGTATAACTAGATCAGTTATAGTAAATGCACTTAGAAAACTTGAAAGTGCTGGAATTATTGAATCTAAATCTCTTGGAATGAAAGGAACATATATAAAAGTGCTGAAAGGTTACTTTTTAGAGTTAATATTTTCTAATGAATTTTAAACGTAAATTGTACTAACGATTATATATCTATATATAGTAAAAAGCTACAGATAGTTATTTTGTGGCTTTTTATTAATGGCTTAAGCCAGTTGAGGAGACGAAGTTTCCGAAAACAAAAAACCACCCGCTATGCGGGTGCGAGATAAAAGTTAAATAATTGAAAAATCATCCTTTCTTGATAAAATAAGAGTAGTTCAAGCTCTAAAATAA
>CAUUEM010000103.1:0-4726 GCA_963544045.1 uncultured Gemella sp.
TCCAAATGTACTAATTCCTAATTCTATCATTATTTTTCCTCCTAAATAATTTTAACTTAATCTCGAATTTGAGATATGTTATGATTTTTAAAGAGAGTTATATCTCTCTTATTAATTTACCTTTTTATTTTCAATAATATGTTCTTTAGAGTCTTGATTTCTTCATCCGTAAGGTCTGAGAATATTTCTTTTGTATTTTCTTTATGAATTGGAAAGATTTCAGTCATTAAATCCTCTCCTTTTTTTGTTAACTTAATAAATGTTACTCTCTTATCAGTATCACATACTTTTCGTACTACATAACCTTTTTGTTCAAGATTGTCAACAACATATGTTGCACTTCCACTAGCAAGTAGTATTCTATCCCTAATTTCTTGAATATTCTTTTCACCTTTACTATAAAGGAATTCTAAGACTGAAAACTCCGTTGAATTAATTGGATATTGTTTTAAAGTTCTTTTTAAATCATCTACAAGTATATTACTTGTTCTCATTATTCCTATCACAGCTTTTAGTTCATTACTCATAATAATTCTCCTATTATTAATCAAATATATCAATTTCTAGATATTATTATATCGGATTCGAGATATTCTGTCAAAGAAAAACTATGGATAAACTTTATATCCATAGTTTTCTTTAATTATTCTGCAAATTGGCTTTGATAAAGTTCTGAATAGAAACCTTTTTGTTCTAGTAATTCATCATGGTTACCTTGTTCAATAATATCCCCGTCTTTTAGAACAAGAATTTTATCTGCATTTCTAATTGTTGATAAACGGTGCGCTATTACGAATGTTGTACGACCTTCCATTAACTTATTCATAGCTTTTTGAATTAATACTTCAGTACGTGTATCAACACTTGAAGTTGCTTCATCCAAGATTAAAATTGGTTTATCTGCTAATATAGCACGAGCAATTGTTAATAATTGTTTTTGACCTTGAGAAATATTTGAAGCATCTTCATTAAGCTCCATATCATAACCACCAGGTAATGTTTTAATAAAGTGGTGAATATGTGCAGCTTTAGCAGCTTCGATTACCTCTTCGTCTGTCGCATCTAATCTACCGTATCTTAGATTTTCCATTATAGTTCCTTTAAATAACCAAGTATCTTGAAGAACCATTGTAAAGTATGAACGTAATTCTTCTTTACTTAATTTAGAAATATCTTTACCATCTATTGAAATACTACCGCCATTAAGCTCGTAGAATCTCATAAGTAGTTTTACCATTGTAGTTTTACCTGCCCCAGTTGGACCAACAATAGCAACCATCTCCCCTTTTTTAACGTCACTAGTAAAGTTTTTGATAATAATTTGGTCTTCTACATATCCAAATCTTACATGATCAAATATTACATTACCTTCTTTATTTTCAATGACTTCAGTAGTTTCTACTACTTCTTCATCTTTTGCGTCTAAGAATTCGAATATTCTTTCTCCAGCTGCTGCCATTTTTTGAATTTCAGTCATAGATTGAGCTATTTGACCAATAGGTTGAGTAAAGTTACGGATATATTGGATAAATGCTTGGATATCCCCTACTCCAATAGTTCCTTTAGCAACCAATAATCCACCTGAAAATACTATACCAACATAACCTAAGTTACCTACAAAGTTTATTACTGGGAACATCAATCCAGAGAAAAAGTTTGCTTTCCAAGATGTCGCATATAACTCACCATTTTTAGCGTTAAATTCTTTAATACTTTTATCTTTATGGTTGAAAGCAGCAATAATATTTTGACCAGCATAACTTTCTTCAACCTGACCATTAACATCAGATAAAGATTTTTGTTGACCAGTAAAATACTTTTGACTAGCTTTTGTTAACAACCCTAATAATACACCTGATACCGGCAAGATTACTATAGCTATTAATGTCATTAATGGACTTATAGTAAACATCATTACAAGTACACCTAATACCATTGTAGTATTAGCTATTATTTGAGTAAAACTTTGGTTTAAAGATTGACCTAAAGTATCTACATCATTAGTTACCCTTGATAAAGTTTCACCTACTGTACGCTGTTCAAAATATCCCATCGGTAAAGTATTTATCTTTTTACTAATATCTTTTCTTATATCATATGTTAAGTTTTGAGAAATATTACTCATTAACCAACCTTCAATAAACATAAACAAAGCTGATAATAAATATAGACCCAATACAGTTAATAGAATTCCTGCAATTTTTTCGAAGTTTATACTACCTGTATTATTAATTTTTGCTACTAAACCTTCAAATAGTTCAGTTGTAGCACGTCCCATTATTTTAGGACCAACAATACCAAAAATTGTACTTACTAAGGCAAACACAACAACAAGAATTGTTGAAACTGTGTATTTTTTAAATAATAGTTTAATTATTCTTCTAAGAGTTTTTCCAAAATTATCTGATTTTTTCATCGCTTGTTGTCTACTCATTGTGTTTACCTCCTTTTGCTAATTCTTCTTCACTTAATTGACTTTCTGCAATTTCTAAATATGTTGGACAAGTTTTTAGTAATTCTTGGTGCTTACCAATACCAACTACTTTTCCTTCATTCATTACTATAATCTTATCTGCATTAAGAATAGTTGCTATACGTTGTGCTACAATAATAGTTGTAGTATCTTGCATTTTTTCTCTTAATGTTTTTCTTAATTTAACGTCAGTTTTATAGTCAAGCGCTGAGAAACTATCATCAAAAAGAAGAATCTTAGGATTTTTAGCTAAAGCTCTTGCTATTGATAGACGTTGTTTTTGTCCACCAGATACATTAGATCCACCTTGTGATAACTCACTATCAAACTTATCTTCTTTTCCTTCTATAAACTCTAAAGCTTGAGCTATTTCTGCAGCTTTATACATATCTTCATCACTTATATTTTCATCACCAAATTTAATATTTGAAGCAATAGTTCCACTAAATAACACACCTTTTTGCGGTACAAAACCTAGCATATCTCTTAATTTACTTATGCTAATATCTTTAATATTAGTTCCATCTACTGTTATTTGCCCCTCAGTTGCATCAAAATACCTTGGAATTAAATGAAGTAATGTTGATTTACCACTACCTGTACTTCCGATTATCGCAGTAGTTTTTCCTGCTTCAGCTTCAAAGCTAATATTACTTAATACTGGACTATCAGCTCCATCAAATGTGAAACTAACATTTTCAAATTTTAATGTACCTTTAACACCTTTTATTTTGTCATCTTGTAAATCATTTCCATCTACAACTGTAACAGGTGCTTCAAGTACCTCATTAATACGTCCTGCAGCAACCTCTGCACGTGGCAGTTGCATCATTAAGAATGTAAAGAATAAGAATGACATAACTATTTGCATAGTATAAGTAATAAATGCCATCATATCCCCTACTTGAATACTACCAGCATCAATATTTTTTCCACCAATCCAAATAATTAATAATGAAATACCATTCATTATAAGCATAATCATTGGCATTAAGGCAGACATTGTTCTATTAACAAACAGTTGATTATCTCTTAATATTACATTTTCTTTATCAAATCTTTTTTCTTCATGTTTTTCACGACCAAAAACTCGAATGACTGAAATACCAGTAAGAAGTTCACGAGTAACTAAGTTAACTTTGTCAATTAATTTTTGCATTATTTTAAACTTAGGCATTACTAAGAATGTAATAACTCCTAGAACCAGTGCTAAAATACCAACACCTAACGCTATTATCCACGTCATTCCTGTATCTGTTTGAGTAACTTTATAAATACCCCACATTGCCATCATTGGCGCAAAGAATGCAATAAATAAAAACATATTTAAGGCATTTTGTATCTGTTGAATATCATTTGTACTACGAGTTATTAATGAAGCTGTTGAAAATTTATCAACGTCTTCCTTAGAAAATGATAGTACTTTATTATAAAGTTTCTCACGTAAGTTATACGCAACTTTTGCTGATACTCTACTTGATATAAAGTTAGAAATAACACTAGCAATACCAGAAATTAATGTAACAATTATCATCATAAATCCTACTTCTTTTAGATAATTAGTTCTAATTTCATTAGTATCAATACCTACTTGCTTATATTCTTCTTTTACAAAGCTTATACCTGCTTGTTTTGTCATCATATCAGCTGAATTTCCTAATTCGCTAATAGCTTTTTTTCTTTGTTCTGTTAATGTATCTTTAGAAACAACTCCAGCCTGTACACCTTGTGCTACTTGCTTTAAATCTGTATTATTTGATTTTGCTCCAAGAACAACAGTCATTGTTTCTTTAAAGATATTATTTAATTTCATACGAGTTTCATCAGAAACATTATTTAAAATATAGGTATCACCATCTTTTGTATAGTTTTCTGTAACTTGTTTTATTTCACCATCTGACATAAACAGCTCCAGAGTATTTAGTGATTTTTCACTAATTTTACTAGGGACAGCATCTTCAATACCACTTTGTTGAATACCCGTATCTACTATATTACTAGTATAAGTCGGTAGTGCTAGTTCTGCTACGACACGAACTCCTAAAACTAATACTAGGCTTATTATCGCTATTTTAAAGCCTTTTAAGTACTTTAGTAATTTCACTCTATTCTTCCTCCTTTTCATCTACTTCTTCTTTTAATACTTGACTCATTTTAGTTAGAGTTATATTAAATGCTTCTTTTTCCTTATTATCAAACTTACTCCAAAGTTTCTTTATCCATTCTTCATAGTTTCTATGATGTTCCTCTACA
>CAUUEM010000104.1:0-4683 GCA_963544045.1 uncultured Gemella sp.
AATAAAAGAGAGTAATTCTTAATTAATATGAATTACTCTAAAAAAGTGTATTAAAATATAAATTTAGCTATTAAGTAACATACTATCATTAAGATAGTTGATGATAAGAAACAAGCTACAAAAACTCTCATACCGCGTTCTTTTATAACTTTAAAGTTAACACTCATTCCTAAAGCTGTCATAGCCATACCTAAAAAGATATAAGCTGCATCAACAAAGTATGGTGCTAACGGTTTTAAAAAGCTAACGTAGCTACCTAAAATACTCATAAAGACAAAACCAATAATAAAGTATGGCATTGGCATCTTACCTTGAGCTTCATCGTTACTACGGCGATTAATTACGAATAAAACTATTGCAACTACAATAAGCATAAGTACACGAGATAATTTAGTAAGTATCGCAGTATCAAGAGCTACTTGACCCCCTGCACCACCTGCAGCAACAGCATGAGCTATTTCGTGCAAGCTACTTCCTGTAAAGATACCATAGTTATAGGCTTCTAATCCTAAATATGGTTTTAATGTAACTTCTATTAATGTAAACACCGTTCCTAATATAGCTACTACCGCAACAGCTAGGACACTATTATCTGTTTTAGCTCTTAACTGACCACTTACACCCATTACTGCAGCAGCTCCACAAATACCACAACCACATGATGATAATAAAGCTAGCTCATGATCTACTTTGAAAATTCGACACATTGTATAAGTAAGTACTATCATAAATAAAACTACAAAAAAGGCTAAAAGTAATGTTTTCTTACCTTCTGTAAGTAATTTATCTAATGCTAATTTAAAACCTAATAAGATAATTCCCAGACGTAAAAATTTATTACTTATAAAAGGTATATCTCCTTTGGTTTGAGCTTTTAAAGATTTTGATAACTGCAACACCATGCCTATTACTAAGGCTATAACTAAATGCCCAAATAATTTTAAAGCAGGTATTGTAGCTAAATACTTAGCACCAACTGATACTACTGCAGTTATCAGTAATGTATAATAAAAATTAAAACTCTTAAATCTATCCACTTATTTTTCCCCTTTTATATAAATTTCTTTAAAATAAAAACTATTTATACCATAATTATACTCCTCAAAAAGAAGATGTTCAATATAAAATATTCTTAATAAAAACCATTAAAAATCATATAGGAATACTAGTCATATTACTCTATTGTATTTTAGGTGAAAAAATAAATTCAAAGTATATTTTTATACTTTGAATTTATTATACAAAGCCATCTTTTTTTCTATTTCTTGTTTAATATATCAAGATTAATAGCATCAACATAGTAATTCTTAACCTCATCATTATTATTGCCACTAATTACTATATTCCAAGTTGGAATTAGAACCTGATTCTCCGTCTGAGAAATATAAGTATAGTATCCAAGATTAGCTTTAACCTTGCTATTTTTGGGAATTAAATCTTCATGGTATAAACGGTTTACAGCCTGCATCTGTGTCACTAAAACTTCATTTTTATCTTTTCTAATATTGTTTACCAACGTTTGATCAAATGATTTTACATCACCGTTATCATCAACATAAAACACTATTCTTGCATTTTTATTACTAAATATTCTTAATCCATCTACCTGCTGATCATAGATAATTTCTTTTTTAGCGCTATCATAACTAGAAAAAACATAGTTAGCATTGGTTTTTAATTTCTCTATTAAAAATGTGTCTAAATCAACCTTGTAATTATTTTTATTAACATTTGTTAAGCTGGTCTCACTTGTTACCTTTAATACAGTTGCTTTGTCCAATTTTGTTAATTCATAACTTAATCCCGATACATCTTGTTTTATGTTTTTTAAATCTGAAATTGTTACATTCACATAACCTAAATTATCTTTTTTAGTATAGTTTTCTTCTACAGATATATTATCGTTCTTCATAGCTTTATCTATTATTTCTTTTTCTTGAACAATATCTGCTTTATTTTTATTAACCGTATAAATAAAGAAGCTCAATAATATAATATTTAAAACTACAAACACATATATAAACATTGTTTTTATTTTTCCCCAGTTCATAGTCTTTCTCCTCTATCCACAGTTTCTTTTAAACTTTTGAAACTAATATATCTATCATTATATTTTATATACCATGTAGGTATATAATCACAGCTATTTCGATTTTTATTATATGATTTTTCATAACCCAAGACTATATCCCCTACAGATTCTAACGATACATATTTATACAAATAATTTAATACATACTCTACTCGTTCCACATCGTATGTCCCTAAACTTTTAGATGTTAAATATACTTTAGATAACCTCCTTGGAGAAGTTAGTCGATAAATCCCATTTGTGTTGTCTTCCACTATTATTTCTGCAGAACCATCTTTACTAAAAACTATTGAGTCTTTGTATGTTTGTTGAAGAATAGTTATTCCCGCTAAAGCTGTTTTTACTTGGTAACTACCTTCTTCATTATAACCTAACTCTAAGAAATTAAGGGCATTAGTTACTGCTGTTGTAGCTTCAACCTCTTTACCATCCTCTCTTGATGGGTTTGTATAAATCATCCGACTACCTTGAGGTTTCAAAATACCATAACCATCTGTCATCTCATTATTACTACTCGTTCGAATATTATCTTTTTTATCAAAGATATCTTTAGCTAATTTATTGATATTAACCTCTTCTACACTATACTCATCTATCATTAGATTATCTATATTTTCCTTTAAATAAATAAAATTATTATTTAGACTATATTTACCGTACTCTTGTTTATTTTCATTAAAGATTTTTTCTACAGTATCATATATTTGTTCTTTTACTGTTATTTGCAAGTAGTTTTTATCATCTTTTTTATATAAATAAATAGTATCTGGCTTTTCTTTTAATAATACTAACGTATCAAAGTCTAAACTAATATTAGAATTTTCCTCAGAAAAAAAGAGCGATTTAACTAGAGATGATTCTAATGTAACTGAATAATTTATTGTTAGTTTTTCCTTATTATTTCCTGTTAATAAATCCTCCGTATTTCTACTTTTTACTCTAGCTTCTTTACTTTCACTTTTAGCCAGAACCAATAAGATTTCCTTTAATTTTCCCTTATCTTTAACTGCATCTACTGTTGCCACCTTTGTTATAGAATTTTTAACTGGCGGCTCCTCTCTAGCTCCCGCTTCCGTCTTCACTATTGCATCAGGGATTACAAAGTTTAATAATGTATTCTCTCCTTGGTTATTTACAGGTTTTTGTCCACTTCTTCTTGTAAATATTTCATAATCAGGTTGATATGTTGTTATTAAATAAGATAATGCCAAACTACTGATTACGAGTAGAACTAGTACTACTGATTTTATAGTTTCCCTCTTACTTTTCTTCATATTAACCCCTCCTATAGCCATTCATCTTCAATTTTTTCACACGGTAATGTGACAAAGATAATACTACCATAACCTTCTCTACTTTGGGCCCATATTCTTCCTTTATGAGCTTCAACTATATTTTTGGCTAGTGCTAGTCCTAAACCTGTTCCCCCCATACTTCTTTGACGACTTTTATCTACTCGATAAAATCTATTAAATATTTTATCTATATGGACAAGTGGTATTCCTACACCTTCATCCTTTATTGATATACTAACACGATTATGATTATAATTTTGCCTTACCCTAACGGTTATATTTTTACCGTTTGGAGAATATTTTACAGCATTATTCATAATATTATCAAATACTTGCGTTAGTTTATCTTGATCACCTTCAACAAATATTGGCGTCTTTGGTATATATTTAATAAAGTTTTTCTCTGGATGGGTAAGCTCAAACCTGTCAGAAATTTGCTCTATTAGTTTATTTATATCAATAAACTCCTTATCATAGTGCTCCTCTTTAATATCCATCTTACCTAACTGCATAAGTTCATTAACCATTCTTATCATACGCGTAGTTTCTTTATGGATTGTATCTATAAATTGTGGAGCTAATTCTTTATCATTTAGGACACCCTCTTCTAACGCTTCTATATAACTGTTCATTGTTGTAAGTGGAGTTCTCAACTCATGAGAAACAGTTGAAACAAATTCTCTTCTTTCTCTTTCTTGCCTTTCTTGATCTGTTACATCATACAATACAATTATATAACCTTCTAACTCTGTAGATACTTGGGCTAGGTCTCCATTCTCTTCCTTCAATATCTTAGAAAACTCCGCTCTTAATAATAATCCCTCTTCATCTTGAGAAATACTTACTAGTAAACTATCCTCTGCTTCAATTATTTCACCAATACTATTGTATTCTGAAATATTTAATAACTTAAGTGCATCTTTTCCTATAAGAATTTCATTTTCTGAAGCATCTATCATGTCTCCAGCACTAGTGTTTATTAGGATAACTTTACCATTAGTATCAGTCGTAATAATCCCATCCATCATACTCTCAATAATGGTTGCTAATTTCCTACGCTCTGTTTCGGTTACATCTTGTTCTTCTTTTATTCTTTTAGAAATCTGGTTAAATACCTTTGCCAAATCTCCTATTTCATCATTAGTATTTATCCCTACTACAGTTCCATAGTTTCCTGATGCCATCGTCTTTACTTGAGCACTCATCTTTTCAATAGAACTTGTTACAGTTTTAGAAGCAATAAAACCAATTATTGTCGTTATTAAGATTGATAAAATTGTTCCAACGGTGAATATT
>CAUUEM010000105.1:0-4652 GCA_963544045.1 uncultured Gemella sp.
ATATTTGGAGAATCACCAGTTGTAATAACGTCTACTGCTGCATTCAATGCTCCCTCTACAAGGTTTTTAACTGCTGTTTCAGTATAGAATGCTGTATGAGGAGTGTAGATAATATCATCTCGGTCAATTAATTCTTGCATAAGTTTGTCGTCGAAATCTTTGTTAGAGAAATCTTTAGGAACATAGTTTCCTTCGTTTTCGTAAACATCTAAGCTAGCTCCTAGTAATTTTCCGCTATCTAATGCACGAATAACAGCTTTTGTATCTACCAAAATACCACGAGCGGCATTAGCGAAGATAGATCCATCTTTCATTTTGCTAAAGAATTCATCATTAACCATGTGAGTATATTCTTTAGTGGCTGGAACGTGGATAGTAACTATATCTGCTTGACTTAAAAGCTCATCGATAGTATCAACATATTCTAAAACTTCGCGAGCGGCATCACTAGGGTATAAATCATAACCAATTACTTTGCAACCTAGTCCTTTAAATAATGTTGCTGTTTGACGACCAATATTTCCTGTTCCTAAAACACCGACAGTTTGTGTTCTAAGTTCTTTTGAAATAATATTTTTATTCCAAGTAAAGTTGTGTTTTTCTATATTGTTAAGTATTTTTTTTATATTTCTACTAATGTAAAGAACAGTAGTTACTACGTGTTCTGCAATAGCATTTGGCGAATAACGAGGAACGTTTGTCATGTTAATACCAAGTTCTCTCATATATTTGATATCATAAATATCGAATCCAGCCATACGGTTAGCTATAACTTTTAGACCTTGTTCTTTACCGTAGTCATATACTTCTTTAGCAAAAGGTCTATTTTGGAACATTACCGCTCCATCTTTTCCGTCTAGCAAGTGTTTTGTTTCGGCTTGAAGTTCACCTTCGTGTAGGTCTATTTCTACATCTGGATGTTCTTTCATCCAAGCGTCAACAAATGGTCGTTCGTCTTCTCTTAAATTAAATAGTGCTAGTTTCATAATGATTCTCCTTTATTTAAAATTGTAAATGTTTTCATAGTTATTATAAACTGTTTTAGTCTAATGTTCAATACTGTTATAGTGGATGAAAAGAGTTGGAAAAAAATATATTAGTATTATTTGATATGATCAAGAGTGCTAATATTTTACAAAGTAAAATTTAAATTATGAAATCAATGATTGGAACATATAAATAATTATATAAATTTTTTTCAAGAGTATAAATTGTATATACTAAAATAAAGTTACCAAAAGATAATTTTCAAACCTATTTAGAAAAATATCTAAATAGGTATTGACAAATTTTGAAGGCAGGACTATAATCTAATTAGATAGATATCTAAATAGAATTGCAATTCGATATGAAAGTGGTGATATAAATGGGATGAGTGAAACATTAAAAGCAATTTCAGATCCGGTTAGAAGAGATATATTAGATTTACTGAAAGATGAAAAGAAAAGTGCAGGGGAATTAGCTGAAGAATTCCATTTAACTGCAGCGACAATCTCCTATCATTTATCTAAATTAAAAAAAGCTGGTTTGATAATAGAAAGCAAGTATAAAAACTATGTCTATTATGAACTTAATGCCAGTGTTTTTGAGGAACTGTTAGTGTGGTTGTATGAATTAGGAGGAAAGAAAGATGAGAGTCGATAGAAAAACATTGATATATAGTGTTGTAATTTGTTTGTTGCCAATTTTAATAGGTGTATATTATTATAGTATATTACCTAGTGAAATAGCTATACATTTTGGTGTTGATGGGAAACCAAATAGTTTTATGAGTAAAGATATTGAGATTATTGTTCTACCATTGTTTTGTGCAATATTACAAGTAGTAATTTCTTTATCTGCTGATGCTAAAAATACACCTGAAAAAGGTGCGATGTTAATAAAAAGTATTATCCCTATAGTGAGTGTCATAGGGCAATGTGCATTACTAACATATGCTATGAACAGTAGTTTTGAAATTAGAGAGTATACAGTATTTACAATAGGTATAATATTTATGGTATTAGGTAATTACTTACCTAAAAAAGAATTTTGGGGTAAATATAACTTTAAACTATTTGGATTAGAAAAAGGAGTAAATGAACAAAAAGTTATTCGTAGTTACTCTAAAGTATTGGTTATAGGTGGAGCAGCAATATTCTTCAGTGCGATGATTAATCCTATAAGTTCAATTATTGCTATAACTATTTTTGCATTAATTTGTATATTCCTACCGTTTTATCTTATGAAAAAATATAGATAAGCAAAAAGATTCTGTATTTAGTTTATTAAATAGATTAAATACGGAATCTTTAGTAATAGGGACATTTTAACTCTATGTAAACTAAGAAAACTATAATGTATTAACTAAATAGAATGGAAAGGAATAGTGCAATGTTACAGTTAAAAGATATAGTAAAAAAATATAATACTGGTGGCACAGAGATAGAAGTATTAAAAAAGGTCAATATTTCTTTTAGGGAAAGTGAATTTGTATCAATTTTAGGTGCTAGTGGCAGTGGTAAGACAACACTATTAAATATAATAGGAGGTCTCGATAAGTATTCTTCGGGAGATATGCTGCTTATGGGGCGCTCTACTAAAAAATTTACAGATCGAGATTGGGATAGCTATAGAAATGGGACTATTGGTTTTGTGTTTCAAAGCTATAACTTAATAGGGCATCTAAGTGTTATAGAAAATGTTAAATTGGCTCTATCCATTTCTGGTGAATCGAATAAAGAAAATGATATAAAAGCTAAAAAAGCATTGGAAGATGTTGGACTAGGAGAGCATCTTCATAAAAAACCTAATCAGCTATCAGGTGGTCAAATGCAAAGGGTAGCCATTGCCCGTGCCTTAGTAACTGATCCGAAGATTATTCTTGCTGATGAACCGACTGGGGCTCTTGATAGTAAAACTAGTGTTCAGATTATGGAACTTATAAAAGAAATAAGTAAAGAAAAACTAGTTATAATGGTAACTCACAATCCTGAATTAGCACGTAAATATAGTGACAGAATAGTTAGTGTAAAAGATGGAGAGATAATAGAAGATACTAAACCTTATATTGAACAAGAAGGAAATAATGGTTATGAGTTAAAGAAAACTGCAATGGCATTTAGTAGTGCTATAAAATCTAGCTTTAAAAATCTTCTTACTAAAAAATTCCGTTCATTAATGACGGTTGTTGCGAGTAGTATAGGGATTATAAGTATTGGATTAGTACTAGCTATCTCATCGGGTATGGATAAATATATCCAAACTATGCAAAATGAGAACTTATCTAGTATGCCTATAACAATTAGCTCAAATCAGATTAATTTTGGAATAGGTGAAGATAACAACACATCTGATTCTAGCGAAGAGAATCTTGTTCCAAAATCACGTAGGGGCGTCCATAAGAACTTGTATTCAGAAGATGCTCTAGGTAATGGAGAAACATTTATTAAATACATCCAAGAAAATGCTAAAGATTATTATTCAGCGATAGATTTTGCAAAAGGATATCAAATAAAGGCTCTTACTAAAAATACTAAAGGTGATATAGTAGATGTTAAAACGGATGGCCAAGATAATTCCCGAGGAAATACTATATTTAGCGTATTGCCAGAAGATAAAAGCTTAATAATGAATCAATTTGAAATAGTTAAAAGTCTGGATCAGAGTTTTGAATATCCTAAAGGTAACGAAGTAGTGTTATTTACTGCTAAAAATAATGAAATTGATAAGAATGTTTTAAAAGCTCTTGGTTATAGTGAAAATGATAAAGTGAAATATGAAGATATTCTAGGCAAAGAATTTAGTATAGTAGATAATAATAACTACTACACTAAAGTGGAAAATAGATTTGTTCCAGCTGCTGTTGATGAGAAAATGTATAATGCTGGTACAAAAGTAAAAATTGTGGCAATAGCTAAAGCTAAAGATAGTTTTACAGTACCTCAATTTACATTAGGGTATACGAAAGAACTACAAGATAGCTTATTATCTAAAGAAGCTTCTTCACAAATAGTAAAAGAGCAAGAAAAAGATAAAAGTAAAAATATTCTAACTAATACAAAAATGGCTAATGAAGTGGCAACAGAAGTTCTATCTGGTTTAGGAGCGAATACTGAGCCTAGTTCGATATTAATTTATCCAAAAACATTTAATGATCGTGATAAAATAGCAAACACTATTAGTGAGTACAATAAAAAAGTTGCAGATAAATATGGTGCAGGAACTGAAGATTATAATAAGTATAGTATTACATATTCAGATATGGCTAAACAGATGACATCAATTATGTCGCAAATGATTAATACTATTACATTGATATTAACTGCGTTTGCGGGTATTTCGCTAATTGTATCATCAATTATGATAGGAATACTAACATATGTTTCAGTAGTGGAAAGAACTAAAGAGATTGGTATCTTACGAGCTATAGGGGCACGTAAAAAAGATATTACACGAATCTTTATTGCGGAAGCAGGTCTAATAGGTTTTGTATCTGGTGCAGTAGGTGTTATTGTATCATCAGGGTTGGCTTTACCTATTAGTAAAACTATAGCTAAAGCTTTAAAAATAGATAATTTTAGTGCGGGGTTAGATATAAAATCTGCAGTAGGTTTAATACTATTGAGTGTAATACTAACCTTGATAGCTAGTGTAATACCATCAAGAATGGC
>CAUUEM010000106.1:0-4647 GCA_963544045.1 uncultured Gemella sp.
TCTTTAGCTTTATCAAAGTTAAAGTTAAATTTATGCTGGCCAACATAATTAATTAAGAACGGATCTATTTCTCTGCCTAAGTACAATTTATAACTATATGTTTTTTTTATACTATTATACCTAACATGGAATTCATCATTAACTACTTTAGCCGATACAATTCTTATGTCCTTTGGTATCATAGCATTTATCGCTTTAACCCAACCATCTGTAGGAATATTTAAATCTGTATCAAAGTGTAACACTTGTCCAAAAGCATGAACTCCACTATCAGTTCTCCCACTCATATAAATTCTTACATTTTTTTTATGAATTCTTCTTAAACTTTTCTCTATCTCTTCTTGGACAGTATTGTTATTTGGCTGTATTTGGAATCCATGATATCTACTTCCATCATATCTACATATTAAAACTACTCTCACAATTATCTCCTAAAACTATTATTAATATTTTTTAGCCTCTTCTCTAGTCATCCAAAAATGAATACCACCTGTCGAATCATACCAACGATCCTCATTAAAATTTTTGGCATAAACCCAATCCCCAAGCTTATAGCAAAAGCCTTCTGCAACTGTTGACCATGCTTCGTCAAAGTATTTCTCTTTCTCAAAATCACTAATTTCTAATACTTTTGCTTTATCACATCTGCAACAGTTTCTAGTTGCAGAAACTCTCTTCGCATCTCCAGGGATTAAAAGTTTTATTATTCTATTATTTAACCCTTTTTTATATGCTATAAATGCTCCTTCTTCCGGGCAGTACAAACTAAAAAACTTAGTCTTTTCGTTATATTTTATATTATCTAAGTTTGCCGCTTCTAGTACCGAAGCATAAAGATTCGCATCCTCAATATTCGCATTTTTCAAATTTGTTCTTCTCATTGACGCATGCTGTAAATTAGAATTTATAAATAGTGAGTTTTCTAAATTACAATCATCTAATAAACTATTCTCAAGATTAGAAAACGAAAAATTTACCCCTTTTAAATTTACACATATGAAATTCGAATAAGAAAAATCTTTATTACTTAGATCAAAATTTTCTAAATTCATTTTTTCAAAGATAATATTTGAAAAATCTGCTTCATTATAATATAACCTTTTCTTAAACACTTCTAAACTAATTTTTTCCATAAATTTCACCCCAAAATATTTTAATTATTCAAACCAACGTTTAGTTTTTACCAGATTTAAATTGTCTAAATCAATAACTTCTCCTATCATCGGTGTTATAATTGGCACTTTATATTTCTTATCATTTATTTTTACAAGTTCTCTTAATGGTTCATACCACGCATGAGGTGCTAAAGTAAATTTTGAATTGTGAACTGGTATTAAGTACTTCGCTCCAAGCTCCACAGAGACCTTTAAGGTTTCTTCAGGAAATAAATGACTGTACTTCCAATTTTTATTATATTGTCCATTTTCTAAAATAGCGATATCTACTTCACCATATTTTTCTCTAATTTTCTTAAAATGCTTCCCGTATGAACTATCCCCACCAAGAAAGATTTTCTTACCATCTACATATAAAATATATGATGTCCATAAGGTTTTATTTAAAGGAAATAGTCTTCCCGAAGCATGTCTAGATGGTACCGAAATTATTTTTACATTCTCTTCTAAGTGACTCTCCTCATCCCAAGATAGTTCTATAATTTTCTCAGGAGAATACCCCCAATATTCAAAGTGTTCACCCACCCCTAGTGGAACAACTACTTTTCCAACCTTATCTTTCAGATATTTTGCGGTAATATAATCTAAATGATCATAATGGTCATGAGAAATAATTAGATAATCAATTTTTTCCGGTAACATTTCAACATCATAATAATCAGCTCCTTTAAAAACCTTTCCTGACCCTGGAACCGGTGAAACCGATTCGCTAAAGACAGGATCTATTAAATATTTTACACCAGAAATTTGAATAAGATATGAAGAATGACCAAACCAAATATAAAAATTATCAGTAGTCTCTGATATTTTCTTTAAATTTGTCTTTATAAGAGGAATTTCTGATTTAGGTCTATTGTCCTTGTGCACTGAAAAAAGAGTACCTAGTATATCAAGAACACCTGTATCTTCGGGTATTGAAGGTGTATTTTCAATATTATTAAATTGTCCATTATAATAATTCTTTGATTCTAAAATCTTTTTTTTCCGTTCTTTCCTTGGTATCCTTCCAAAAATAGGATTTTGCAAATATAAAATGCTTAGCACCATGGTACTCCCTAATAACGTTAGAATAGACTTTTTTTTCATCTTGCTATTCCTCCTCGTAAAATTCTACTATAAATTATATCATAGTTTTAATAAAAAAGAGTGTAAATCACTAAAATTAAATGATTTACACCTTTTACATATAGATTTATTAGAATAATTAAAAACTCCTCTTCCCTTTTTTATACTTGTATAAATAATTCCTGATTCAACAACTCTATACAAAGTATTTTTATATAGAATAAATTAGAGTATCTCGTATTTTTAATATATGTTTTGTATTATATATAAATAAAATAAAAGGTCCCCACTAACAATTTTGTTAGTCGACCTATTATATTTAAATACTATGTAAATTACAGATAAAAAAAATTAATTAAACTCAATATTCTATTAAATATCTACAATTTCACTCTATTTCCAGTGATTTTGTATATACCAAATTATTCTGTAGTAATATTACCAATTTTCTATCTTTTTTACAAGTAATATCCTAATTAATTGATAATCATTCACATTATATCCTATTACTTATTTGTTCTTTCATTTATTATACTTAGAATAGCCTTGCATACATTTTCTGTACTATGTGGGATATAACATGTATTCATTTTATTTCTAACTAGTCTTAAATTCTCCTCATTTAAAAAATATGTTAAATGTTCAATGATTTCACTTTCAGTGTATGCTATTTTTGCTAATCCGTTCCTTTCGAAATATTTTGCATTTTCTCTTTCTTGACCAGGCACTGGATTTAGAAGAATTAAGGGAATCGTGCTAGCTAATGCTTCAGAAATTATTACTCCTCCTGCTTTTGTTATTAGCACATCAGATGTTTGCATCCATTCTCTCATATCATTTGTATAACCAATTATTTCAATATCTTTCTTGCCTTCAAAATTTTTCTCTAACCTCATTTTAAATTTATTATTATTCCCACAGATAATAACGACTTGTAGATTCCCAATATCCATAATATTACTAATCACATCTTCAAAATTATTTGTTACCCCAAAAGCACCTGCAGATAATAAAATTGTTTTTTTATTTAGTAGTAAATTATTTTCTTCATACCAGCTCTTCTTATCTACTTTTTCATCAAAGTTAGTATTTATTGGTATCCCAAAAACTTTTACTTTGTCTGAATTAACACCCGCTTCGACAAATGCCTTTTTTGAATCCTCATTTGCAACAAAATATCTATAAGCATTTTTAGTTAACCAACTTTTATGAAAATAATAGTCTGTAACTATATTTACAATTGGAATATCTGTACTCTCCAATAAAGACAATGCTGGTGTAGGAAATACAGAAACAATAATATCCGGAGATTCTTTCTCTACAAGCTTCCTTAAATAATTATAACTAAAGTATCTATAAGAAGACATATTCTTATGCCTTTTCCCAGCATAATATAAATAGCCATAAATATCTCTAAAATATGAAAAACTATAGAGATACATTTCTTTTAGTATAGGTGTTAAATTAGGATGTGCTTCTAAAAATAGATCGGATTCTACTATCAACACATCACTACTATAGTTTTTCTTAAATTCATCCTTTAAGTTGTTAGATACCTGAATGTGCCCATTTCCGAAAGAACCAGTTATTAATAAAACCTTTTTCATTATTTAACCTCCTCACTCGAATTACTGTAATATAAAACATATACTGTACTTACTATACTAATACCCAAGCAAATTCCAGCCATAACATCTGTTGGATAGTGAACACCTAAATAAATTCTAGAACTACCTATAATAACAATTCCTATAACTGCAATGCTAAAAATAAAATATTTATTTAATTTATTCATTATACTTAAAACTACGATTGCAAGTGTTAAATACATAGTTGTTGCCGATGTAGTGTGACCACTTGGGAAACTATATCCACTTATTTCTATTAACCTATAAAAATCAGGACGTTCCCTACTAAAAATATTTTTAAGTAATGGCATAGCAATACCACAGGCAGACATTGTTATAGCTAAAAACAACGCTTCTCTATAGTGCTTTTTAATATATAAAAACGCAACTATTAATATTGTGATTATAGCACTTTGATATGTATCAGCAATAATAGTTATCATCTTATAAAATACTGTTAAGTATTCATTTTTTAAACTTTGTATACAACTTATTATTTTTAAATCAAAGGCTTGAAAAATATTATCGTACCCTATCATCAATAATATAAACACACTTATTAACATAGTAATTGTCAATTTTAAACATTTATTTGTCATTATTTTATATTCCTTATTATTATTGGTTAGTTGATATTTTACAGTATAAGTAAATATTATACAATTAATAAGAAATTAATCTATATATTTTAGTAATATTAAAAAAAGTAGTGTTAGAATACCTAATATGCATAATGGTGAGATAATAAGTTATAGTATTATAAGTAAACACCTATCAGC
>CAUUEM010000107.1:0-4626 GCA_963544045.1 uncultured Gemella sp.
GAACTGTTAAAAACTTCCGTGTAACTAAAATCTTTGGTTACTTTGGATTAAAACGCGAAGAAATTGCAGAAGCACATGCAGGGGATATCGTAGCTGTAAGTGGTATGGATGATATTAACGTAGGGGAAACAGTTTGTCCTTCAGAACATCAAGAAGCATTACCAGTATTGCACATTGATGAACCAACACTTCAAATGACTTTCTTAGTTAACAACTCACCTTTCGCAGGTAAAGAAGGTAAATTCGTAACAGCTCGTAAATTAGAAGATAGATTAATGCAACAACTAGAAACAGACGTATCATTACGTGTAGAACCAAATACTAGTGACTCGTGGGTTGTTAGTGGTCGTGGAGAACTTCACCTTTCAATATTAATTGAAAACTTACGTCGTGAAGGATTTGAACTTCAAGTTTCTAAACCAGAAGTTATTATCCGTAATATTGATGGTGTTGATTGTGAACCTGTTGAACGTGTACAAGTAGATGTTCCAGATGAAAGTGTAGGAGCAGTTATTGAATCATTAGGTCAACGTAAAGGTGATATGGTAGATATGCAAGCTGATGGTAATGGTCAGACTCGTCTTATCTTTAATGTACCAGCACGTGGTCTAATTGGATACAGTACAGAATTTATGTCAATGACAAAAGGTTATGGAATTATTAACCATACATTTGATTCTTATCAGCCAATGCAAAAAGGTAAGGTTGGTGGAAGACGTAATGGTGTATTAGTTGCGTTAGAAAATGGTCAAGCAACTGCATATTCTATTTCAAGTTTAGAAGATCGTGGAACAGTATTTATTGAACCAGGTACAGAAGTATATGGTGGTATGATTGTTGGAGAAAATAGTCGTGAAAATGACTTAACTGTAAATATTACAAAAGCTAAAGCACAAACAAACGTACGTTCTTCAACTAAAGATCAAACTGTAACACTTAAAAAAGCTCGTATTATGACATTAGAAGAAAGTTTAGAGTATCTAAGCGATGATGAGTACCTAGAAGTAACTCCAGAATCTATTCGTCTACGTAAAAAAGAATTAGACAAAGCAGCGCGTGAAAAAGCAGCACGTAAAGCTAAATATTCAGAAGAATAAAATTTAAAGCTCAGTTAACAATAATAACTGAGCTTTTTATGTAAAAAAAATAAAAATAAAATATTTTCTTAAAAATATTTAATAGATTGTTATTATATAATAATCATAATTTAAATATTTTAAAGTAATTTCTATAATTTAAAATATAAAAAAATATATGTATTTTATAATTAGTAGACTTTAATTTATCACGGTGCTATAATTATTATATAAAATTATTTTTAAAAGGGGAGGCTTTACAATGGCTAAAACATATGATGTTGTTATTAAATCTACAGGAATGGGAAGTGGAGAACAAGTTTTAGTAGATAATCTTATGAAAGGTTTTATTCATACACTTACTCAAAAAGAACATTTACCACAACACATAATTTTTTATGGAGAAGGGGTAAAATTAACAACTAAAGGTTCTGAATCTTTAGAAGATTTAGCGGAGTTAGATTCACGTGGAGTAAAAGTACTTTCTTGCGGAATCTGTGTAGATTATTATGATTTAACAGACTATCTAAAAGTTGGTGGCATTACAACAATGTCAGAAGTAGTTGACATACTATCAAATAGTGAATTAGTTGTAGAACCATAATAAAGCATAGGGGTTAGTAAGTTGTACTTATTAGCCCTTTGATAGTATATGAGGAGGTGAAAATGATGAAAAAGCAATTTAAACCTTTTTCGACCACACTAATAGGAAGTTTGCCTAGGTCTAAAGAATTACTACTCTTAAAAGAAAATAGTGAAAATCATGATAAATATACACCTATATATCATGAAAAACTACTTGAAGAAACTCAAAAAGTAGTAGAATTACAAAAAAAATGTGGAATTGATGTTTTAGTAAGTGGTGAATTGAATAGAGATAACTATATGAGCTATGTTGCTGAAATGGTTGATGAAATCAAACTATTAAGTATGAATGACTTAAAAGAAATCACTGCTAATTTAGAAAGTTTTAATAAAAGTTTAGAAGAAATGGATGCTGCTGACAATACAATGAATAGTCCAATTTGTTTTTCTAAAATAGATACAACAAAAAGACTAAACGAGTTAGAGGTACATAACTTTCAAAAATTTGTAGATAGAGATTATAAAGTTACTTTACCAAGTCCATATTTGCTAACTAGATCTATGTGGTTAAGAGAAATCACAGGCAAGGTATATGATGGAAAGAAAGAATTAGGTGAAGATGTTATTGAATTATTAAAAAATGAGATTAGACATCTTGTTGAAGAAGGTGTGAAAATAATACAAATTGATGAGCCGATTTTATCTGAGGTTGTTTTCACAAATGAAAAAGCAGATAATTCTTTCTACTGAGGTGCTTTATCAGAGAAAGTCAAGGTTGACAAAGAATTAAAATTTGCTAGACAATTATTAGAGCCGGTATTAGAGGAAATTAGACAGCATGAAGGTGTGTTAAGTATTATGCACGTTTGTAGGGGAAATTGGACTACTGATGAGAGTGTACTGTTACAAGGTGCTTATGATAAATTAGGTAAGTTTTTTGATGCACTAGATTTGGATATGTTAGCATTAGAATTTTCTACACCTAGGGCAGGAGAAGTAGAAAAACTATTTTCTAATAATTTCTTGGACACAAGAGTTATGTTAGGTTTTGGTTGTGTTAATCCTAGAAGTGAAATAGTAGAAACTCCTGAAGAAATAGTAGTTAGGGTAGAAGAATTATTACAATTTTTACCACCAGAAAGAATATGGTTAAATCCAGATTGTGGTTTTGCAACATTTGCTAAGCGACCTTTAAATCCATATCCAATAATTCAAAAAAAATTAGAAAATATGGTAGCTGCTTCTAATATTCTTAGGGAAAAGTATTGTAAATAAAAAAAAGGATTAATAATATTATATTATTAATCCTTTTTAATTATTGTTTAGAAGATTTAATTTCTAAATTTCCATTTTTAAGAGAAATTTCATCTCCCTCTTTTATTTTATCATACTGTTCTTTTGTAACAGTAGCGTATTTAGTTTCACCATTTTTAGTTTTAACTTCAATCATGTAAACTGGAACTTTACTTGCTTTAATATTCTCAGCTAGTTCTTTTTGTTCATTAGTTGCATTAGCTACTTTATGTGAAGAAGATAAACTATTAAATAATAATCCCCATAAAATACCATTTACAACACTGCTTCTAGTAAAGAAACCACTAGAACGGTAATTATTGTTTAAGTAATTCATATATTTTTTCTTATATTCTTCATTGTTAAAGCTATTGTAGTTTGAGTTGTAACGTGAACCACTACTAAAGTGTCTTGTTCTAGTTGAACTAGATGAGCTAGTAGATGAACTAGATTTTGATGAGGTAGAAGGTTTACTATTACTACTTGTTGAAGCTTTTGGTTTTGAGCTAGATTTACTACTACTAGGTTTTGAACTTTTAGATGAAGAACGAGAAGATGAAGAACGTGATCTTGATTTTGCATCTGCACAGTCAAGGTTTGCAGCACCAACAGTTGTGAAAATTAATGAAGTGGATAAAAATATTCCAATTATTTTTTTCAAGGTTTTCTTTTTCATACAATATCCTCCTAGTACCTACAATCTAATTATTATTTTTATTTTCATTAGTACTATTATTATCACTGTTAGTGTTGTTATCACCGTTTGTGTTTTTATTCTCATTATTTGTATCTTTTTTATCGTTATTAGTACTATTACTATTATTATTGTTGTTTGTATTATTTTCAGTACTACGTTTAGCTACAACAGTACCTTCAATATCTTCTTGTGAGTTATTTTCATTTTTTACAATAGTTTCTATATTGTTTTGATCTTCATCAGTTTGATTATTGTTATTACTATTATTTTTATTTTGATAATAATTATAACCGAAATATAAAGCAAAACTAATTAAAGAAAGTGATAAAAATATCTTTAAAAATCTTCCCATTTTAGAATCCACCACCTAAAATATAGCCTTTTAGATTTAATACATTTTTAAGCCTATCGTATTCAGAAGCTGGTATTTCAATTTCATCACCATTTACTTGTGAAATTGTTGCATATTCAGCATTAAGATCTTTCCAAATATCAATAACATTATTTAAGTTTATTAAACCGCGGTTTCCATCAATTAAGACAATTTCAAACCAATTCATAAGTTTACCTCCTTATAGAAATATTTATATAATTATATCACATTTTGAAAAAAAATCATATTGCCATTAAAAGTTTATTAATATATGGATACATATAAGGTAAATTTTGATATAATATATAAGCGAAGAACTTTATTGGTAGGGGTGAAAAAGGTGAAATTTATTCATACAGCAGATTGGCATATAGGAAGAAAGTTACAAGGAGTAGACCTTCTTTCAGATCAAGAATATGTATTAGAAAATTTAATAGAGAATATAAAAGAAAATGATTTAGATTTTATTATTATAGCTGGAGATTTATATGATAGAAGTGTACCTAGTAAAGAAGCTACTATTTTATTACAAGAATTGTTAGTAGAGCTAAATATAGAAAATAATATACCTATTTTTGCGATTAGTGGAAATCATGATAGTA
>CAUUEM010000108.1:0-4546 GCA_963544045.1 uncultured Gemella sp.
TAATTCACTTTTATCTAAAGGATATCCATATAGCATCTTTTCAGGTAAATACTTTATTCCTTCCGTTGTATAAAAGACCTTTTTAGTATCACTACTTCTCATTAAATATCGATGTAATCCCAACTCTATTATTAAATAAAATAATGCTCCTTGTTCACTTACAGATCCATGCCAACCATTATCATAAATTTCTTGACCATATTGAAACTTTCCAAATTTATTTTTGGCAAACTCTAGATCCTTTTCTATTAAATCAATATTAAATTTTTTGGAATTTATACCTGAAAATTTATCCAAGTAATAAGCACAACATACTCCGGATAGACCTCCACCAATTATTGCTATATTCTTCATGATTATTACTCCTTTATTTTACTTTTGAAATAAACACTTTTGATAATATACTTGAAAAAATAAAAGCTGAGATATTAGCTATAAAGTTAAATAGATTTAATTCTCCAAAAAATATACTTACTAAAGTTAAAATAACGCTGGATACAAGCATAACAATAGTTAATAATTTCTTAAAGCTAGTTACTTTAACTTTTTCACTTATTGGTAAAATATTGTGCCACATATTATTAGTTATTTGTTTATATAATGGAACAAGCTGAATAATTGCTAAATAATTATAAGAAATAATAGTAGCCACACTAACATAGATATTATTGAAGCTAGAAATAATAATTCCTGCAATCAACATTAATCTTAATACTAAATATATTGTATTTTCTTGACGAAGAAATACTCTATAATAATAGTAACTAAAACTATTTTCTTGGTTAAAATTATTTCTCTTTAATCTAGGTAATAAAATATCAAAATACTTTCTTCTAGAAACTCTAATACCTTTTAGTGGTACATCAACAAACATATTAACAAATTTTAAGTATCTTTCTTTCCTATGCTTATCATACTCTGCAGCTTCATTCCATTTTAATAAATAATAAAATTCTGCTTCCTTACCTGCTTCTTTTTTTAATTTATTATATTCTTGAACTGAAATAAATATAAGAAGTATAAATAACATAATACCTAAATATAAACTATAATTTAGTTTTAAAAATATCCCAACTACTTGACTGAATATAGTTATAAACAGTAGACCCTTCGTCAATACTTTTTCTTGAAAATAAACTACTTCAGCTAATTTAAATAGATTATTAAAAGCAATTAGAATAATTAAAATTACTAACCCAAGTTTATTAAAACTACCAATTTTATCTGTTATTGGTTTCGTTATGAAATAAAAAATAACCAGTAAAATAAGTTGTTGAATATACGTTATTAAAACTGTTCTTGAAGCTATTTTTGAATAATACTGTTCCAATGGTAATAAAAATACAGAATCAGCTTCCTCTATATATGTCTTCACTTTTGAAGCTACTAATAAGTAACTAAACAAAATGCTTACAACAATAAAAACCGTATGTAACTCAAAATTACTTGCCCTTGTTAGCCAACTAGAGTAATTAATTATTACTGCCCCAGCTACTATAATAAGAAACATAATCAGGTGCGAATTAAATATGTACTTACTATATTTTAGTCTAGTTTCTCTTTCTCTTTTACTTCTATCAATAAAGATATTTTCTATATTACTCATCTTGACCTCTAGTAGTTAAAGATATATATATTTCATCTAAAGTTGCACCTGGCATATTAAATTCAACACGTAATTTTTCTAGATTTCCATTAGCTAGAATTTTTCCTTCATGAATTATTAGAAAATTATCACAGTACTTCTCAGCAGTTGCTAGTATGTGAGTAGACATAAGTATACTTGCCCCATTGTCTCTTCTATCACACATAAGATTTATTAAATCATTGATAGCTATTGGATCTAGACCAAGAAATGGCTCATCAATAATATATAATTTTGGCTCAACTAAAAAAGCACAAATTATCATAACTTTTTGCTTCATACCTTTTGAAAAATGAACTGGAAAGAATTTTTTCTTATCTTTTAATTTAAATAAATTTAATAATATATCTGCTTTTTTCCATGTTTCTTCCATATCTAAACCATAAGCCATTGCTGTTAAATTGATATGTTCTTCAAGTGTTAACTCTTCATATAACACTGGTGATTCAGGTATATAACTAATGCTTCTACGATAACTTTCGTTATCTCTAGTTATTGTTTTGTTATCAACTATTATTTCACCTTCCATAGGTCTAAGTAGTCCTAGTATATGTTTTATAGTTGTACTTTTTCCTGCACCATTTAATCCAATAAGCGCAGTGATGCTACCCTCAGGTATTTCGATATTAATATTTTCAATTATTTTTTTTCTATTGTATCCACCTGTTAGGTTTTTTATTTTTAAAATATTATCCATTTATTTACAACACCCTTTCTTTAATTCTGAAAGTACTTTATCCACCTGTTCATAAGTATTAATAACGTCAAGATTGTTATTTACCGTATAATCTCCTAACTTCGCTTTTTCTATAGGACTCATTTGGCTCACTATTCTTCTTAAAGCTTCCTTTTTTGAAATAGAATTTCTTTTCATTAAACGAGTCAACTGTATATTTTTATCCACATAAACTACAATAATTTTATCGACTAAATCATCAAATTTAGCTTCAAAAAGTAATGCAACATCTATAAATATTAACTCTTTATCATTATTTTTATCAATTTTTTCTAAAATTTTTTTTCTAATTTCAGGATGTATAATATTATTTAAAACATTTAGATTACTACTGTTTCCAAAAACAAGCTCTCCTAGTTTTTGTCTATTTATTTTATTATCTTCAAGTATCTCATTACCAAAGGCTAATATTAATTTTTCTTTTACATAGTCATCATCTAAAGCCTCATGTCCAATTTTATCAGCATCTATAACAATGTAACCCTTACTTTTTAAATAATTAGATACTGTACTTTTTCCACATGCAATACTTCCAGTAATTCCTATAATCATATCATCATCTCCATAAAATTACTTAAATATAATTTTATCATAAAGATTAATTATTTTCTATATATTAATGAATTTCATTAACGTATAAAAAGAATTATTAACACATGATTTCCCAATCAATTAATTAATAATTCTTTTTATCTTAATATTTACTTTTCTTTATACGGATCAATATTCATTTCTTCTAATTTTACAAATTTCTTTTTCGTTACTAACTTAAAAGTGATGTACATTATTAAACAAATTAATGGACATACTAAATTATAAGACATTTGTAAAAAACCACCTGTAATATAATCTGATACCAACTGTAAGATAGTAATAATTGCAAATGAAAATAATGCAATATATGATCCTACTACTCCTGTTTTTGCTGTATATGGTAATACCTCTTCAGCTGTTTTACCTTGTTTAATTATAGCTTTTCTCAATCTAATTTGAGAAACTAATGATGCCATCCAAATAATCATAACTATAATACCTACCATTGAAAGTAACATATAGTAACCACTTGGATTGTATCTTTCAAATATAAAACAAACTACCATAAATACTGAAGAAAATGATAAAGCTATCGTAGGAACCGAGTTACTATTAAGCTCTTTAAACATCTTAGGACCATATTTATGTGAACTTAATGAAAATAGTTGCCTACTAGAAACATACATTCCTGAGTTCGCAGCTGATAAAACTGAAGTTAATATTACAACATTCATAATCATTGCAGCAAAACCTAAACCAATATTTTGAAATACTATTGTAAATGGTGAAGCTGTAACATTATTAGTATCAAGTAGTCTGACATCATCTGCAGAAACAATTGAAGAAATAATAAACATTGTTGCAATATAGAAAATTAATATTCTCCAAAAAACTTGTTTTACTGCCTTAGGCATTGTTTCTTTAGGATTTGGAGACTCTCCTGCAGTTACGGCTACTATTTCTGTTCCACCAAATGAAAAGGCCGCAGTAGAAAGCACACCAAATAATCCAATTCCAGCACTAAGTGTCTTATCACCATTTTTTATAAATGTAGGTAATCCTGCTTCAGGATTGCTTGATACACCGAAAATAATAGCTATACCAACAATTAAGAAAACAACCACTGTTATTACTTTAATTATAGTAATCCAATATTCTATTTCACCAAAAACTTTAACGCTTATTAAATTTAGTAAGTATAATAAAATTAAAAAAGTAACACAAATACTAAATGAAGAAAACTGTCTAAAGAATTCCCAATAATGTAAGATTTTAGATAATGTAATAATATCTACGCTTGCAACTAAAATCCATAATATCCAATATAACCATCCAATTGCAAATCCTAGTCCGGGATCTATAAATCTAGTAGCATAAGAACCAAATGACCCAGATACAGGATAAAACGTAGCTAATTCTCCAATTGAAGCCATTAAAAAGTAAATTATTACCCCAATTAATGCATATGTTAAGACTGCTCCATATGAACCCACTTTACTCACTACTGCACCACTTGCCATAAATAGACCTGTACCTATACATCCACCGATAGCTATCATACTTATGTGGCGTGCTTGCAGATTTCTTTCCATTTTCTGATTTGCCATAAATCTCATCCTTTCATAGTATAT
>CAUUEM010000109.1:0-4543 GCA_963544045.1 uncultured Gemella sp.
ATAGTATACTTTATTGTAATTAATATTTACTAATAAGTATAGTGAATAATTTTTCACTATGCTTTTTTTACTATAAGTAATATATAAAATGTGGTATAATTATATAGTTAAGTTTATATAGGAGGATTGTATGTTTCAGGCTTTATATAGAAAATATCGACCACAAACATTTAATGATATTGTAGGTCAAAATCATATAGTTTCAGTACTAAAAAATGCAATTGAAAAGAATCAAATTAGCCATGCGTACTTGTTTTATGGACCGAGAGGGACTGGTAAAACTTCGATTGCTAAAATATTTGCTAATGAAGTGAATAAAAATGAAGTCTATCAAAAAGAAAATGTAGATATAATAGAAATTGATGCTGCAAGTAACAATGGTGTTGATGAAGTTCGTGATATAAAAGAAGCAATCAAATTTTTACCAAGTGAAGGGAAGTATAAAGTTTATATAATTGATGAAGTACATATGCTTACCACAGCAGCCTTTAATGCCCTGCTTAAAACTTTAGAAGAACCTCCAGCACATGTTATTTTTATTTTAGCTACTACTGAGATTCATAAAATACCAGCAACAATATTATCAAGATGCCAAAGATTTGAGTTTAAAAATTTATCAGTTGAACAATTAGAGGATAGATTAAAATATATCTCAGAAAATGAACGTCTAGATATTGAAGATGATGCAATAAAGAAAATTGCAACCTTAGCTAAAGGTGGTTTGAGAGATGCAATAAGCATACTTGATCAAGTATCTAATTATTCTGAAAAAATCACTTTAGAAAATATTTTAGAAGTAACATCATCTATTAGTGAAGACAGTATCTTAGAGTTTTATAAATATTTATTACAAGGAGATGTGACAAAATCACTACTTATGTATAATGATTTTGTCGCACAAGCTAAAGATACTAAACTTCTACTTAATGATTTAATAAATATTACAAGGGATATAGTAGTTTATAAAAATTTAAATAATACAAATTATACAAATTATAATGTGAAAATAATTGAGGATGTTGTAAAAGATGTTCCGTTTGATTATTTTTATAAAATAATTGAATATTTATCACAAACAGAACAATATATAAGATTTTCAACTGAATATATGAGTTATATGCAAATATGTATAGTTAAAATATGTTCAAAAGCTAACTATAGCAATACTAAAGTAGATGTTGTATCAAATGATGGTAGTAACATTGTTGTTAATACACAAATACAAGAACTAGAAAGTAGAATTATATTGTTGGAAAAAAAATTACTACAGATAAAAAATCAAAAAGTAGATTTAAATAATAAGATAGATAATCCAAGTACTACTAAAGATTCATATTTATCTAATAATGTTGAAATAAAAGAGGTTATTATAAAAGATAAAAGTAAAATAGTGGAATTAATTAATAGTTCTAATGATAATTTTACTAATTATGCTTCAAATGTATTTGGTAGAATTATTAATGATAGTTTCTCTGCGGATAACAATGAAATGTATGCTATGGGAGAAATATTTAAATCTTGTAAGTTAGTAGCTTCTTCGAAAATAGCAGGGTTACTTGTATTTAATGAAGCAGAAAGTATGATAAAAATGGCTCCAAATTCTAAATATAAAAAATATTTAGAGGAATTATTTAGAAGATATATTGGAGTAGATTATGCTATATATACTTTACAAGATAATCAATATAACACTCTACTAGATGAAATTAAAAACATTTCACCTAAGAAAGATAGTTTAGTTGAAATTAAAGAAGAACAAGAAGAGAAAGAAGACTCAAAAAATAATTCGAAAATTGAACAATTATTTTCAGATATTATAGTTGAAAAATAGAACTGAAATTAAATGAAAGATATTGAAAATTATTGACAATTAATGGGTTTTTAAATAGAATTATAATATAACAAGATATTTAGGAGGAAATGATATGCGTGGAATGGGAAATATGCAACAAATGATGAAAAAAATGCAAAAAATGCAAAAGGATATGTTAGCAGCCCAAGAAGGATTAAAAGATCAAACAGTTGAAGGTACAGTTTCTGGAGGAATGGTTACTGCAATAGCTAATGGAGATGGGAAAATTTTAGATATTAAAATTAAAGAAGAGGTAGTTGATCCAGAAGATATCGAAATGTTACAAGATATGGTTTTAACAGCAGTAAATGACGCATTAGAAAAATCTACTCAACTTAAAGAAGAAACTTTAGGTAAATTTACAAATGGATTAAATATTCCGGGACTATAAAATGCAATATCCAAAACCAATATTAGACTTGATAGATAGTTATTCACTTTTACCTGGAATAGGGAGAAAAACAGCCATTCGTCTTGCATTTCATACGTTAAAGATGAATGATAATGATATAAATAATTTTGCTAAATCTTTAGTGGAATTAAAAGAAAAACTTACAAATTGTGAAGTTTGTCATAGATTATCTGAAACGTCTGTATGTGATATTTGTACAGATAATTCACGTGATAAATCAACAATTTGTGTTGTGGCTAACGACAATGATTTAGTTGCTATGGAAAATATGCAACAGTATAGAGGCGTCTACCACGTTTTAGATGGTTTGATATCCCCTATGGATGGTATCGGTCCATTAGATATTAATATTAAATCATTGTTTGAAAGAGCTCAAGATCCAATTGTTAAAGAAATAATTCTTGCAACAAATTCATCTCCTGAAGGAGAAGGGACAGCAAGCTTTATTTCAAAATATTTGAAGAATACGGATATAAAAGTAACTAGAATTGCTCAAGGGATATCATTTGGTAGTGATATAGAATATGTAGATGAGGTAACGTTATCTAGAGCAATTTCTGGGCGAATAGAAATATAATTTTAGGAGGGCATAAATATGTCACAAAAATCAGTAAATGCAATTAAAGTTTTGGGTGTAGATGCTATTAACAAAGCAAAATCAGGGCATCCTGGGGTAGTAATGGGAGCTGCGCCTATGGCCTACTCACTATTTGCCAATCATTTAAGAGTAAATCCCAAAAAAGAAAATTGGATTAACAGAGATAGATTTGTCTTATCTGCTGGTCATGGTTCAATGTTACTATATTCATTATTACACCTTTCTGGATTTGAAGATGTTTCATTAGAAGAAATTAAAAACTTCCGTCAATGGGGATCAAAAACTCCAGGGCATCCAGAATTTGGTCATACAAAAGGTGTAGATGCGACTACAGGTCCATTAGGTCAAGGAGTATCAACAGCTGTAGGTATGGCTTTAGCCGAAAGATATTTAGCAGCTAAGTATAATAAAGAAGGATATAATTTATTTGATCACTACACATATGTAATTTGTGGTGATGGTGATATTATGGAGGGTGTTGCCTCTGAAACAGCAAGTTTTGCAGCAATTCAAAAATTAAATAAATTAGTAGTACTATATGACTCAAATGATATTTGTTTAGATGGTGAAACAAAAGATGCATTCTCTGAAAATGTTCGTGCAAGATATGAAGCTTATGGTTGGAACACAATTTTAGTAGAAGAAGGATCTAATGTTGATGCTATAAGTAAAGCCATAGAAGAAGCAAAAAAATCTGATAAACCAACTCTTATTGAAGTTAAAACTATTATAGGTGCGGGTTCACCTAATAAACAAGGAACAAATGGAGTTCATGGTGCTCCATTAGGAGAAGAAGAAACTGCATTATTTAGAAAAGAAATTGGTTGGGAATATGATCCATTTGAAATTCCAACAGAAGTATATGTAGACTTTAAAGAAAAAGTTGCTGATCGTGGAGAAGCTGCTTGTAAATCATGGGAAAAATTATATGATGACTATAAAGCTAAATATCCAGAATTAGCATCTGAATTAGAAGAAGTATTATCAAGAAAAGATATTGAGCGCTTATCTAAAGAAAGCTTTGGATTCAAGAATGTTGGAGAAGCTCAAGCGACACGTAATTCATCACAAGATGCAATTAATAGCATAGCTGCTGTTTTACCTACATTCTTTGGAGGATCAGCAGACCTTTCTCACTCAAATATGACATTTATAAAAGGAGAAGGGCTTCAAGATAATGAAAATAGAGTAGCACGAAATGTACAATTTGGTGTACGTGAGTTCGGTATGGCAACTATCCTAAACGGATTAATGTTACACGGTGGAGTTCGTGTATTTGGAGGTACATTCTTTGTATTCTCTGATTACTTAAAAGCGGCACTAAGACTATCAGCTTTACAAAATCTTCCTGTAACATATGTGTTTACTCATGATAGCATAGCAGTAGGGGAAGATGGTCCTACACATGAACCAATCGAACACCTAGCTTCATTAAGAACAATTCCAAATACTTATGTATTTAGACCTGCAGATGCAACTGAAGCACAAGCTGCATGGTATTTATCACAAAAAGTTAATAATAAACCAACTTCATTAGTATTAACTCGTCAAAATCTTCCAGTTTTAGAAAATACTTCATTTGAAAAAGTATCTAAAGGTGCATATGTTGTTTATGAAACATCTTCAGATTTTGATACAATTTTAATAGCTACAGGATCAGAAGTTGCATTAGCAGTCGATG
>CAUUEM010000110.1:0-4525 GCA_963544045.1 uncultured Gemella sp.
ATATTACATAAGCTTCCTACGTTGATTTGCATAACTTCTGGATATTCTTCAGTAAGTAGATATTCTTTTTCTTCTACTTGATCAAAAAATTTAGGAATATTAAGTTCTGTCATAATACATCCTAGTTAGAAAGTTTATCAGATAATTCTTTACTTTGGAGACCATGTACTAAAGTAATACCTGCTTTCATCGCAGCTGCAACATGGATTGCTTCTGCTATTTGATCTTGGTCGCATCCTTCTTCTAAACATGTACTTGTATATGCATCGATACAGTAAGGGCAAGCTTCAGAGTGAGCTACAGCCAAAGCAATAAGAGCTTTCTCACGAGTAGTAAGTTCTCCTTCTGCCATTACATTACCATAATAATTCATAAAGTTTTTCCAATATTCAGGAGCATCTTCTCCAAATTTTCCTTCACCAAATTCTACTAAATGTTTCTTTTTAAAATAATCAGCCATAATATTTCTCTCCTTTATTAAACTGCATTACAACTATTATAAATTAGTTTCTGTAAATAATCAATAAAAGTGTGTTTAGAAAAAAATAACAATTTACTAAAAAATAGTAAATTGTTACTTTAGCGTATGTCTTTATATAACTTAGCTAATTCTTCAACAGGAACTCCTTGACGATACATTCTTTGAAATTTTTGCATTTGCCACATTGTTGATAATGGTTTTCCTTTATAACGTCTAGTAGATGCGGTAATAGGAGAATCAATTACAGTGATTTTATATGATTTTGCACTTAAATCTTCAGATATTCTATAGTCCTCCATTAAAGGCATATCTTTGTATCCACCAATTTCTTCGAAGACCTCTCTTTTAATAAATATAGCTTGATCTCCAAATGCAAGATTTGTAATACTAGCACGCATATTTGAAACTAAGGCATTCATTCTCATCTTTATGCTATTTGGATAAAATCTAATCTTTAAACAACCAACAGGAGTAGGGCAGTTCAGTATTTTTTGAATAACATCCTTTTGCAGGACGCTATCAGCATGAACAAACCATAATATATCTCCTTTAGAAATTTTGGCACCATAGTTCATTTGATTAGCTCGACCTTTTTTATCAGAAATATGATAAGAGTAACCAAAATATGAAAGCTCATCTAAAATTTCATGAGTTTTATCACTAGAACCACCATCAATAAATAAGACTTCTTGCTTATCTATATCATGAAGACAGTATAAATTGTATATAAAATCACGAATTGTTTTTTCTTCGTTATAAATAGGTACAATAATAGAAATCATAAAATTACTCCTAAAAAATAAGTTATCTCTATTATAGCATTTTGATTTATAATTATAAAATAAAATATAAGAAAATAACATTTAATATATTATTATGAAATTACTTGACTGTATACTGTATCTATCGTATAATTACAGTAGATACAAAAGAGGTGAAGTTAATGGAAATTAAAATTTCTAATATATCATCTGTTCCGATATATCAGCAAATAGCCAATAGCATAAAAAATAAAATTTTATCAAAAGAATTTATTTCTAATACGCAGTTGCCATCTATTAGATCTTTGTCTAAAGAATTAGAAGTAGGTATAATTACAGTAAAAAAAGCTTATGAAGTACTATTACAAGAAAATCTTGTTTATTCAAAAGGGGCTGTGGGGTACTTTGTAAATGAAGTAAATACTGAAGAAATTTTATTAATAAAAAAGAGAGACTATATTGTTGAATTTAAACAAGTGATAGAAAAAGCGACTGATGATGGTTTAACAAAAGGGGATATAAATGAGATATTAAAAATAGTATTGGGGGAGAAAGACTATGAGAATCAAAGTAAATAAATTACTGGTAGATAAAGATAATTTTAAACTAGGACCAATAAATTATACATTTGATGAAGGTTATGTATATGCCATAACAGGGAATAGTGCTTGTGGTAAAACATTATTTTTACAAAGTATTTTAGGAAGTATAGACATAGATAAAGAAATGGTATTTTATGATGACTTAAATTTTTATGAAAATGAAGTGGAGATAAAATCTAGTTACTCATATATAGCAGATAAACCATTATTTTCTGATAAACTAAGTGTAGAAACTATATTAAATAAAATTTCGAAGTTAGACTCTAGATTTGATATAAGTTCTTGCTATGAATATATAAAGAAATACAATATATATAAACATAAAAAAATATATGAGCTATCACAAGGTGAAAGAAAAATTTTACTATTTGGTATTGGTATTTCTACACACTCTAATATTTTAGTTTTAGATAATCCATTAGCTGGAGTAGGTTTAATAGCTAAAAGAGAGATGCTATCAATGATAAGAGAATATATGGATGAGAATAAAATTACTATAATAGTAACTGAAGAACCAAATGTAATTAAAAATTTAGCAGATTACGTAATTGTACTAAATAATGGTCAAGTTGAAATAAGTGAAGATGTAGTAAACTTACAAACTAGATATGAAAATAAAAATGTTGAAGAAATATTGGTTTCTATATTAAAAGGAGAGGGAAAACATGAATAATGGACAATATAAAACTAAATGGGGAGCCTTATTAAATATTATTTCAAATAGAAATTATTCAACACCACAAATTTATAAGATATTCTATTTTGGATACTATTTTTTTACAATATTAATAGCTCTCGCAGTACTTTTCAATAAAAATTATGTAGTAGTGTCAATATTATCAGCTATAGTATTTGTTCTAAATGGAAGGAAATATGAAGATAAGGAATGGCTTATAACTGAATACTTACCAATTTCATTTAAAAAAAGAGTAAGACAAGTATATTTGACAACATATATATTTTTATTTCCATCTGTAATACTAGATTTTGTGTTTAGGTATATTTATTATCAAGCAAATATAATCGAATATCTGTATGTATTGCTAACAATAATAATAATTTCAAATTTAGCTATAATTCAAATGATTTTAACTAGACGTTCATTTTGGAATTTTATAGCTCTAGATGCACTAATATATGCATTGGCAATAAAAATAATATCAATAGTTTTAAACGGATTATATCTAACAACTTATGATAATACAAAATTTAATTTATTAAAAATAACAATGTTAGTAATATTAGCGATAATATTTCAAACATGCAGTACAAATCTGATACTAGATTCAAGAAGAAAAGAAGAAATAAGTAAAGTTTATCAAACAATATTTATTATTGCAATAACACTAGCGACGGCATTACAGTTTTATCAAGGTATGTATTGGGTTAAATAATAAAATAGTAGAGTAAGGTATTGTAAAAAATAGCTTATTCTACTTTTTTATTTCAGAAATTATAAACAAAGAAAAAAGAGTACTTCCGAAGAAATACCCTTTTATTTAAAATTCTTATTTGAATTCTGCTGTGTTAACACGAACTCCAGGTCCCATAGTTGTAGTTACAGCTACAGATTTGAAGTAAGTTCCTTTAGCAGCAGCTGGTTTAGCTTTAGCTAAAGCGTCTTGAACAGCGTTGAAGTTTTCTACTAAATCTTCAGTAGAGAATGAAACTTTACCGATTGGAGTGTGAACAACACCAGCTTTTTCAGCACGGTATTCAACTTTACCAGCTTTAATTTCATTTACTGCTTTAGTAACGTCCATAGTCACTGTTCCAGTTTTAGGGTTTGGCATTAAACCTTTAGGTCCTAATACACGACCGATTTTACCAACTTCTCCCATCATGTCTGGAGTAGCTACGATTACGTCAAAATCAAACCAACCTTGTTGGATTTTAGTAATGTATTCACCTTGTCCTACGTAGTCAGCTCCTGCTGCTTCAGCTTCTGCTGCTTTATCACCTTTAGCAAAAACTAAAACTTTAGCAGTTTTACCAGTTCCTTTTGGAAGAACTACTGCTCCACGTACTTGTTGGTCATTTTTACGAGTGTCAACTCCTAAACGGAATGCAACTTCTACAGTTGCGTCAAAATTTACTGTGCTTGTTTTTTTAGCTAATTCGATTGCTTCTACTACAGAGTATAGACTAGAAGAATCTACTAATTTAGCTGCTTCAAGATATTTTTTACCTTTTTTTGCCATTATAATTATCCTCCTATTCTCCTATTAAGATACCCATACTTCTTGCAGTACCTTCAATCATACGCATAGCTGCTTCTAGAGAAGCTGCGTTTAAGTCAGCCATTTTAAGTTCAGCGATTTCTTGAACTTGTGCTTTTGATACTGTAGCAACTTTGTCACGGTTAGGTACCGCAGATGCTTTATCAATTTTAGCTGCTTTTTTAAGTAATACTGGCGCAGGTGGTGTTTTAGTAATGAATGTAAATGAACGGTCTTCATATACTGAAATCACTACTGGAATGATTAATCCTGCTTGGTCTTGTGTACGAGCATTGAATTCTTTACAGAATCCCATGATATTTACACCAGCTTGACCTAACGCTGGACCAACCGGTGGAGCTGGGTTAGCTTTACCTGCTGGTACTTGTAATTTAACAACTTTTATTATTTTTTTAGCCACGATAAAACCTCCTATTTATTTTTCGTGATGTGGTCATTTGA
>CAUUEM010000111.1:0-4517 GCA_963544045.1 uncultured Gemella sp.
CTTGGTGTTGTTGGATCCTCTGGTTTTACTTCTGGTTTGCTTGGTGTTGTTGGATCCTCTGGTTTTACTTCCGGTTTGCTTGGGGGGGTTGGAGCCTCTGGTTTTACTTTTGGTTTACCTGGAGTTGTTGGATCCTCTGGTTTTACTTCTACAGTATCTCCTTCCACGCTATACCGTACTTCAATACCTAGTTCACCATCAGTGATAAAAAATTTCTTTACAATATCCTTTCTTACAAAAGCTGTATTAGGTAAAATTTTCTTGTTTTTTATATTATTTTTAATACTTTCTAATTCCATTTTAGAAATGACTCTTTCTTGTTTCTGACCAGCTTTTAAGCTATCTATACGATAAGTAATTACTCTTACACCATCAAAAGTAACTTTAGCATCCACATTTTCTAAATCCTTTAATGCTAATAACTCTATAATAGTATCCCCTTTTACTTCTTTAACACTTAAACTAATATCAGTATTGGCTTCTACCGCTATTTTCTCCTTTGCCTGCACTATCGGACAATCAACTTGTGGGTAGGCCATCAGCATGCTACTCCCAATAAGAATAGACGCTATACCAACACTAAACTTTCTTATAGAAAATTTTTCTTTTTTTCTTAAATTATTCATAATATCTCCTTATAATAAGTTTTCTTTTTAAAAAGTTAGTGGGACGACTCCAGAAAATAATTTCAACAACATTTTCTGATTCAATCCCACTATTTATTACTTATTACGCTATTTTAAAATTAATAGCTCCATTTACTTTTATCGTTTGATTTTTATATTTTGCTGAAATTTTATATGTAACAGTTGAACTTCTTAACTCATCTGGAACAATAAACTCTAAAACAATTTTATTAGAATCTTCACTCACTACTTTTAAATCAACATCTTTCCAAGAGGTACCATCATGGAATCTAAAGCTTAAATCACTCGCTTTTAGATTTTTTCCATTAACTGCTACTACCAATTTCCCGTCTACTTTCGATATTACAGCTTTATCCCCTGTATAACTTGTCACTTCTGACTCTTTTTCTTCTGGTGCTGGCGACTCTGGTGTTGTATTTGGTTTGTCAGCTTTATCATTTGCAAGTTTGTTTTCTTCTTTCAAAGTTTCTAATGCTCTACTAAGTTTACCAACTTGTTCTTCAAGTACTTCTACAGTCGTCTCCTTATGTAATAGTGCTTGAGCTTTTGCTCTAGCTGTTTTCCAAGCTTTTTCTTGAAGGCTATCTTTTAATTTATAGTTATCTTCTTTTGTTGGATCTTGTTCTACCCACTTTTGTAGTTCTGCTTTCAACTCATCTAAATTTTTTGTTGGTTTTGCTGTATTTCCTGTATTACCTTCTTCTTTTGGTTTTTCTTCACTAGGTTTTGAAGCTTCTATAGAATTTTCTATTGCCCCTATCGCTTTTTCAAGAGCTACGATTTGATTATCTACCTCTTCTTTATTATTACTTTCTGCTAGTACACGATTTGCTAATGCTCTTGCTCTTCTCCAGTTTGTTTGTAATTCTGAGCTAGCTTTTTGATAGCTATCTTCTAGTTTTAAATCTCTATCTGCTAACTCTTTTAACTTAGCTTTTGAAGTTGCTAAAGTATCTTCTTGTGGAGCAGGTTTTTCAGTGTCTGAAGGTTGAGTCACTTCTCTATTTGTATAAACAAAAACTATCTCTTGGTCTTTAGTTCCAAATTTCCCTGATAATACTTTATTATCTTTAACAATAACATTTTTGTAACCATCTATTGCATCTTTTTCTACATTATAGTTGAACCATGAATAACCCGTCAATACTTTATCATCTTTTAATGTTTTACCATTTTCATCTTGATATTTCATAGTAATAGTTCGTTTAACCGCTGGTCTTACATTAGTAGTTTTTTCCACCACAGCCGTTACTTTATGTACTTCATCAAAGTTTACACCATCTGGTGCAAATACATATGTAAAGGTCATATCTGTATCTAAATGGTTAGGTAAAACTATCTCAGCTTCTTGGTAAGTACCATTTCCAGAGATACCATTTCCTAATTTCCCGATAACCATCATTGGATAGTCAGATGCTTCTATATTACTTCCTGTAGTATGTATTGGCCATTCAACTCCATTTTGATCAATAATTTTAACTTTTGTAACATTTGCTTTTAAATTAGTTCCATACAAATGAGCAACTGTTTTTTTACTGACATTCCCTTTGTCAGTTGTTGTAGTTGTTAAATCTGTGCTATGATGCGCTTGATAAGAGCTTATTGTTACAAAACTCAATACTGAGTCTTGCTTAGTTTTCCCTACTGGTAAAACTGTTATTACACGCCCATTTTCTCCACGTTCTTCAGTATACGTTGCTTTAGCCTTCATACCCAATGCATCAGTAAATACTAAATTAAATGATTTTGCTGTTGAAGTTGTATTAGCAGGTAATTTGATAGTTGCTACTACATCATCTCCTACTTTTTTGTATATAATTGAATTTGATAGTTCTTCCTCTTTTGCTGCTGTAAAAGGATTTAACACTTTTATCTTAACATTATCAGCAGTTAAGTTTTCTCCTTTTATAGTAATATTAACTTCTCCACCATCTGATTCTACCACTTTATCATCAAAACTATAACTATTAATTACTGGCTTTGCTGATGGTAGTGGATTATTACCATTTTCATCATTCACAGGTTTTTCTGGAGTTGTTCCAGGTGTTCCTCCAGGCGTTTCACCAGGTTTTTCTGAGTTACCTTCTGGTCTATCTGGCTTCCCTGGTGTCTCCTCTTCTGGTTTAACTAATTTCTTTAATTCTAAAACTTCTTCTAAAGTTTTTGCTTTTCTTAACTTCGGAATCAAATCTAATCTATTTTCTGCTCTTATAATTTTTTCAACTTTTACTTTTTCACTTCCTAAAACAGCTTCATATATTTTTTCTTCCAAGTTTTTTATAGTTGCTTCTAATTCTTCTTTTGTTGCTGAATCATTTTTTAATACTCTTTCAGCATCTGTTTTAGCAGTTATCCATGCATTATTAGCAATTTGATTCCCTTGGTTGGCAATATATCCAGCTTCCATTCTTAGCTCTCTTTTAGTTAATTCTTCTAGCTTAGTACGCAATGCTTGATTTGAAGAATCTGCACCTTTAATATTCAATTTTATATTATTTACATCTATGCTAGTTTCTTCTTCTTTATAGTCACCTTTACCTACGTATAAAACTTTTAGATTAACTGATAAATCTTTATTAGTGAATTCTTTCTGTACTTCTTCAGAAACACTTAATATTACTTTGTCTGTTGCTTCGTTGTAATTCACGCTTACTTTATCATTATCCAAAGTTACTTTTATTGTTCCTTCTTTGGCCAACTCTTTTAATCCTAAAACTGGCATATCTATTTCAACAAATCCATTTTTCAGCTCAACTTCTTTATTTAAATCAATATTTTGTTCCGATACATTTACATATTTAAGTGCATTCAAATTTTCCAGCGATGAGTAATCACTTATTTTATTTCCTTGAACATTAACGTCTTCTAATTTACTTAGCTTACTAAAATCAATTTTTGAAATCATATTGTTTCTTAAATATAATTCTTTAAGTTCTACTAAATCTTTTATTACAGATACATCTTCAATTTTATTTCCATCTAAATAAAGCTTAGTAAGATTTTTGGCATTTTTCAGCACTGATATATCTTCAAGTTGACTATGATCAGACATAAATATTTCTAGATTAACTAAATCTTTCAGCACAGATATATTTGGGATATTAGCATCTGATAACCCTAGTAATTTTAGTTTAGTTAGGTTTGCTATTGGGGTTATATCACTTATTCTTTTTGGTCCTTTGTTCCTAGCAAAGTCTAATGATTCTAAATTAGTTAAATTTTTAACGGCCTCTATATTTTCTATTTGGTTATGAGATATAAATAAATGTTTTAAGTTAGTTAATCCTTCTAGTGGTGTTATATCAATTATGTCATTGTGCGACAATCTCAATAATTCTAAGTTTTTTAATCCTCTTAACGGTGATATGTCTCTTAAAGAGCCTCTTGAATCTTCCCAGTTATTTGAAATTGTTAGTTGTTTTAAGTTAACGGCTTTTTCTAAACCAACCAAACTTTTAATCTGTTGATCCCCTTCAAAAGGTTCAAATGTTTCTTCATCAAATCCTCTTATAGCGAATGATTCTAATTGTTCCATATCTTTTTCATAGATTTCAGTATCATTTTTATCTTTTCTATAATTTTTATCTTTGATTTTTATATTATATTCCCCTGCAAGTCCATCGTCTTCTTCATCAACCCCATTATATGCTTTAAATTTTTTAAGAAGTATTCTTTTTAGATTAGCATCTTCAAATTTTACTACTTTATTTTCTGGTTTTACTTCTGGTTTACTTGGTGTTGTTGGATTCTCTGGTTTTACTTCTGGTTTACTTGGTATTGTTGGATCCTCTGGTTTTACTTCCGGTTTACTTGGTGTTGTTGGATCCTCTGGTTTTACTTCCGGTTTGCTTGGTGTTGTTGGATCCTCTG
>CAUUEM010000112.1:0-4497 GCA_963544045.1 uncultured Gemella sp.
CTAATATCTTAATGTTTAAAATGATGACTTTAAATTTACATCTAGTTATTGCTGTATTATTTACGCTATATCTAGGTGTAAATTCTAGTTTTAGAAGAATGATGAACTTATTTTTAATATATATGTTTTTTACAGTTTATGAGATGTATTTTTCTCATACAGTAACACTAAAAGTAGTTGATAGCTTTTTATTACTAACATCACTGATGTATAAAACGTTGTATTTTCCATTATGTGCAGGAATAGCATTGGTTAGTAGTTCTAAGGTATCAGAATTGATATGTTTTTTAAGACAGATAAGGTTGCCTAAAAAAGCAATAATAGTTTTAGCAGTCTTATTTAGATTTTTCCCTGTTTTACTAACAGATTATAAACTTATAAAAAATTCATTAAAAATAAAAGGGATAGGAGTTAATAGGGGTTATTATCTTCTACATCCAATCAAATTTTTTGAGTATGTATTTGTACCATATGTAATTATTAGCACAAATATAGCGAATGAGTTATCTGTATCATGTTTATGTAGAGGGTTAGACAATGAAAACGAGCCTACTTCATTTGTAGAATTGAAACTTAAAGCACAGGATTATATTTTTTCTGTTTTAGTAATCGTAGGATTTGTCTATATTATGTTTTTGAGGTGATAAATTGATAGAGTTTAAAAATTTTAATTATAAATATACAGAATCTGAAAAATTAAATATTGAAGATTTATCACTGAATATAAAAAAAGGTGAATGTGTTCTTTTTACAGGAAGAAGTGGATGTGGTAAAACAACTATTCTTCGTGTACTAAATGGATTAGCCCCAGAATTCTTTCATGGTGGATATAGTGGTGAATTAAAGGTTGCTCATCTTAAGATTGGAGATAGATTAAAAGATTTTTCCAAAGTTGTCGGAAGTGTATTCCAGAATCCTAAAAATCAATTTTTTAATTTAGATTCTACGAGTGAATTAGCCTTTAGTATGGAAAACTATGGTTATTCAAAAGATGAAATAGCAACAAGAATGGATAAGATTGTAAATGATTTTTCAGCTAAACATTTACTAGATAGAAACATATTAGAGTTGAGTGGTGGAGAGAAACAACGATTGGCATTTATGGCAAGTATGATGCTAGATGCAGATGTTTATGTACTAGATGAAATAACAAGTAATCTAGATCTAAAAGCTATAGAGCTAATTGCATCTATAATACAAAATCTAAAGAATCAAGGAAAGACAATTGTTGTTGCTGAACACAGAATTTATTATTTGAAGGACCTTATCGATAGAATGTATATTGTTAAAGAAGGTAAGATAATTCAAGAAATAACAAAAGAACAGTTACAACATTTTGATGGTAGCCATTGTAAAACTCGTCAAATTGATTTAACTAAGGTGCAATTAAGAGAAAAAGCAAAAAGAGAGTATAAAAGAGACTATCTAAGAATCAATAATCTAGAGTATAAAGTTAATAAAAACATATTGAAAATAAAAAACGAAAGTTTTGATTCATCTAAGATTTATACAATAATCGGAGATAATGGTTGTGGAAAAACTACATTTGCTAATGCATTAAGTGGTCTAATTAAATCAAAAAATTCAGTATTATTAAATAATATTCCATTAAAAAATAAAGATTTAATAAAAAATACATTCCAAGTAATGCAAGATGTAAATTATCAGCTTTTTACAAATCAAGTTGAAAAAGAAATTAAACTTGGTAGCAACAATCTTGAAAGATTTGATGAAGTAATAGACAAGCTAAGTATTAGACCATTTTTAAAGAGACATCCTAATACGCTATCTGGTGGAGAAAAACAAAGGGTAGCAATAGCATCAGCATTATCATCAAATAAAAGAATTTTAATCTTTGATGAACCTACTAGTGGGCTAGACTATATTAATATGATAGAATTAAGTAGTCTGATTGAAGAAATAGCAAAAGAAGATGTTGTAATATTCATTATTACTCATGACTATGAATTTTTATGTACGATTTCAGATGAGGTACTGTACTTTGATGAAAATGGTATTAAAGAAAGAATAGAAGTCAATGAAGAAAATAAAGAGAAAATCTTAAATATTATGAGCTAATATGATTAACATATTAGCTTTTTTTAGTCTGAAGAATACAAAGTAGTACCTATCAAAAAACTTGTCTAAATAGGTGTATCATGATAAAATAAATAGGTTATATTATTAAGATAGGAGGGGTAAAATTGTCTTACGCTTCGGATATGAAAAAGGAATTAACCTTAATAGAAATTACGCAAGATAGAGAGTTTCTCTCGGAATTATCAGCGCTAATAAAGATGAATGGTATTTTGACAATAGCAAATGGTAGGTTAAGTCTTAGTTTTCAAACAGAAAATGCTTCGATAGCTAGAAGGATGTATTCTCTTATAAAGTATTTTTATAAAGTACATATCAATATTTCTGTTAGAAAAAAATTGAAATTAAAAAAGAATAATGTATATATATGTCGTTTAGATCAAGATGTTAAAGCAATATTAACAGATTTATATATATTAAATGATGATTATACTATGAGATTAGATATTGCAGAAGAACTCATAGATACAGAAGAGAAGAAAAAAGCTTATTTAAGAGGAGCTTTTTTAGCAGGTGGTTCAATTAATAATCCACGAACTTCAAGTTATCATATGGAGATTTTCTCTTACTATGAAGAACACAATAAAGAATTAATGGAACTACTAAATTCATTTAATTTAAATGCAAGAAGTTTAGAAAGAAAAAAAGGTTTTATAGTATATATAAAAGAATCGGAAAAAATTGCAGAATTCATAAACTTAGTTGGAGCATATCAAGCATTGTTCCAATTTGAGGATGAACGTATTGTACGTGATATAAACAACTCTGTAAATAGAATGCAAAACTGCGATATGGCAAATATGAACAAAACTGTTAATGCATCTGCAAAGCAGGTTGAAGATATAAATATAATCGAAGAACGATTAGGGTTAGATAACCTTGATGATAAACTTAGAGTAGTTGCAGAAGCTAGATTAAAGTATCCTGAATATCCTCTAAAAGAAATTGCAGAAATGATAGAAGATGGAAAATTATCTAAATCAGGATTAAATCATAGATTTAGAAAAATAGCTAAAATAGCTAAAGAATTAAAAGAAGGAACTTATCAACCAAAATAAAAGGAGAAGAACAATGAGTAAATGGGATGAACAAATTTTAGTAGTAAATAGAAAAGATCTTTTTAACAATGAAGAAAATCATTTTTATGGATTTTTACCTAGAGAAGATGAAAAAGTAAAAAAAATAGTTGATACATTCACTTCGTATGAAGTAAAACGTCGTGGTGATATGGAGGAAGATAACAGTTATAAACAACTTATAGGTTATGCTGTTATTAAAGATCGTAATACAAAAGAAATATTAGTTTATAAACGTCTAGTTGGTGGAGGTGAAGCAAGACTTCACGGAAAAGCATCAGTCGGAATTGGTGGACATATGAATGAAGTAGAAGGAAAAACAATTTATGAAATGCTAAAAATTAATGCAGCTCGTGAGTTGTTTGAAGAAGTAGGTGTTTCTGAAGGATACGCATTAGAAAATCTTCATTTCATAGGTTTAATTAATGATGACAAAACAGAAGTAGGACAAGTTCACATCGGTGTTGTCTATGAATGTGAAGTTGATAAATCTAATGTAGTAGTTAGAGAAGACGATACTTTAGAAATCAAATGGACTACAGGAGATGATGCGCGAAAAGAAGAAAATTATGAAAGTTGGTCAGACTTTTTAAAACCAATTATGTAATTTAGTATATTAGACTGGATTTTATAAATTAATATATAAAGTCCAGTCTATTTAATTTGACAAGTGTTAAAAAATCTAACATAATATTGTAATAAAATTCATTACAATGTAATATAGATTTATATATATACACATATATGTTGTAGAAAACTCGGTTCGAGTATAAGTTCGATTCTAGTTTTTTTTATTTTTTTGTATGTAAAAAATAATATATAGAAAGGATGATTATATGTTCAATATCAAGATGGATATGATTCAAACAGTAGGATTAGCTGTTATTATTTTGATACTAGGGCGATTTTTAAGAACGAGGGTTAAAATTTTTGAAACATATTGTATCCCATCACCAGTTATTGGGGGATTTTTATTCGCAATAATAAATTTATTTTTAAGACAAACTAATTTAGTAATTTTTGAATTTGATAATACTTTACAAAGTTTCTTTATGACTGTATTTTTCACTAGTATAGGGTTTAATGCAAGTTGGAGACTTTTAAGAGTAGGTGGAAGAAAAGTAGTGTTATTCTTACTTTGTGCAATAGGTTTAGTAACATTACAAAATGTAGTCGCATTAGGAATAGGTTTAGCAACAGGTGTAGATCCATTGGTTGCACTTTTAACTGGCTCAACAGCTATGACTGGAGGGCACGGGACAGCAGCAGCCATGGCACCAATAGTTGAAGATTTAGGTCATACTGGAGCAAAAAGTGTTGCTAT
>CAUUEM010000113.1:0-4471 GCA_963544045.1 uncultured Gemella sp.
TAATGGCAACTAAAGAAGTATGGCCATTCTTCTTCTTAGGATTTGCATTAGCACCTATTAGCCAATTAACACTTATCGCAATTGGTATCATTGGATTATGTATCGCTATAGTTTACCTAAACCTTTCTAAAAATAAAGGTGGTGGAGGAGGTAACTCTTCATCAGGTGATCCATTAGGCGACATCTTAAACGACTATTAATAAGGAGGAACTAAAAATGACAGAGAAAAAAATTACTTTAAGTAAAAAAGATCGTCGTAGTGTAATGCTACGTTCTCAGTTCCTTCAAGGTTCATGGAACTATGAGCGTATGCAAAATGGTGGTTGGGCATTCTCATTAATCCCAGCACTTAAAAAGTTATATCCAAATAAAGAAGATGCTTCAGCAGCATTAAAACGTCACTTAGAATTCTTTAACACACACCCATATATTGCAGCACCTATCCTAGGGGTAACACTTGCTCTTGAGGAAGATAAAGCAAATGGAGTTGAAATCGAAGATTCAGCAATTCAAGGTGTTAAAGTAGGTATGATGGGACCTTTAGCAGGTATTGGGGATCCAGTATTCTGGTTTACAGTACGTCCTATCCTTGGAGCTATTGCAGCTTCACTTGCAACAGGTGGATCAATTATCGCTCCATTATTCTTCTTTATCGCATGGAACGCAATCCGTATAGGATTCTTATGGTATACTCAAGAACTTGGGTACAAAAAGGGTTCAGAAATTACAAGCGACCTTTCAGGCGGAGTCTTACAAACTATTACTAAAGGAGCATCTATCCTAGGTATGTTTGTAATGGGGGTATTAGTAATGCGTTGGACTAATATCAAATTCCCATTAGTAGTTTCTAAAGTTCAATTAGCTGATAAGGCGTATATTCACTTCCCAGGAGAAAAAGAACACGTAACAGGTGGAGTATTACAAGATATCGTAACAAAAGCAACAAGTGGAGACTTCTCATTAACTCCAGAAAAAGTTACTACGTTACAAGATAACTTAAATCAACTTATCCCTGGATTTGCAGCGTTAATATTAACATTTGCATGTATGTGGTTATTAAAACGTAAAGTAAGCCCAGTAGCTATTATCTTTGGATTATTCGCATTAGGTATTTTAGCTCACTTAGCAAAATTAATGTAATATTTATTAAAAGGGTTGAAACAATTAAGTTTCAGCCCTTTTTTTCTTTATTATAATATAGTATAATTATCTTGATATAAATAAAATAGTGTATTAATTTTAAAGAAAATTCACATAAATTGGAGGTGTTGAAATGGTAGTATCGATGAGTAAGAAAGTCATTTATACGACTAAGGCAAACTGTTTAACTGGTTCTCTTGGTAATAAACACGGTGATGTATTAGTAGGAGATAAATCTTTTGAATTTTATAATCAAAGAAATCCAGAAGATTATATCCAAATACCGTGGGGAGAAATAGAGCGAGTTCGTGCTCAAATGTTCTTCCGTGACAAATATATTAGAGGATTTTTTATAGATACAAAAAGTGCAGGTAGTTTTAACTTTGTTGTAAAAAATGCAGGTAAATGTCTAAAAGAAATGAGAGAGTTTCTTGGAAATGAAAAAATCGTAAGAAATAAACCTTTATTTTCACTTAAAAAATTGTTTAAAAAATAAAATAAATACGAGTATAAAATATCTAATCAACTTAAAGATTTGAATTTTAACTCGTATTTTTTATTATTCTTCAATATTTGAATATAATAGTGCCTCATTATAGTTAAGATCACGTAAAATCTTATCGGCTTCACTATGTTCGATTTTACGTTTAAGTCTTAATGCTTTAAATCTAACCTTTTGCATATGAATTGCTTCAGTTTCAAATTCTCTTGATTCTTCAATATAACTATCTGAAGGAACATTATAAAGAGTATAATCAAAATTATCATAAATATTTTTTAGAAAATCAACTACAAGAGTATTTTCTTTTGTTCGTTGTTCTTCTAGTATGTCCATTGCGTTATAAGTAAGAGTATCTATTATTTCTGCCATATCTTTAGTAAATGATTGAACTTGAACTCTAATCTGTTCATTTTCTTTTAATCTTTTTTGAAGCCTTTTTCCGTATAAGTTTGAATTTTTGTCAGATTCTGCTTCTCTAATTAAATTAAGAACAACTAATAGTCTCTTAAATGTTTTTTCTAGAAAGCTTAAGCGTAAGGTTATAAATAATTGTTTGTAGACTGAGTAAGTAACTAGTTTTCTTAAACGCCAATCCCTTACTTCAAACACTCGTTTTAAAAATCTATTATTATCATATTTGGCAAGTACTTCATTAACTTTTTCCTGTTCTGCTTTTCTAACTAGTTTAGCAAGCTGCTTATTATATTTAATTAATTCCGTTCTATTATTACAAAAGTATATTTGTTGTTCTTGTAATTTTTTTATAGCCACAGCATAACCCATTCTTTCAGAATCGCTATTAAGTTTATTGTAATATTTTTCTTGTAGCTCATTAATTACATCATTTAATACTATACTGCGTGCATTATTTATATATTCTGTTTCTTCATCTTCAACTTTAATAATAAGTGGTAAGAATATTGTTCCTATTATCATACTAAGTAAGACAACACCGCTACCTATAAATAATATAGCATTACGAAGAGGGAAGGGCTCACCTGTAGTTCCAATAGTTAATGGAATCATAAGGGCAGTTGCTAAAGTTACTGTTCCGTGAATACCACATAATGAAGTAATTAATGCATATTCAAATCTACTATAGTTTCCAACATCAAGTTGTTTAGTTTTAAAAAATTCAACAATATTACGTGAAGTTTTAAATGTATGCTGCTGAAATGATACATAAAAAATATAAACAAAAGTAAATCTAGTTATAATTAATGCAATAGTGATTAAAATAACATAGAACATAGCAGTTTGAACGTCAAGGTCAGGATAAGTAATCATATTTCTAAATATACCAGGTAATAAATATCCTAATAATACAAACACAAAACCGTTAAGTACATAAGAAATTGTATCCTGATTATAACTAATTGATACTACTGCTTGGTTATCTAATGAATCACCTTGTCTAAGATATCTTTCGAAATTAAGTAATATTCCGGCAAAAACTACTGCAATAATTCCTGAAAGATGGAATTCTTCAGCAATGAAGTAAGTTGCTACCGGTAATATTACTTGGATAATTACCAGTATACTAGGTTCAGTATTTAAGTATTTCCTATTAACAAGTTTTATAGAAACAATTATTAAACCAATTAAAACACCTAAAACCATTCCTCCAATCGCAGTAATAAAAAATTCTCTAGAAGATCTAGAAAGTGAGAAAGTTCCAGTAATAATAGATGCTAAAGCTATTTTAAAAGATACGATACCTGCAGCATCATTAAGAAGTGATTCTCCTTCTAAAATGGACATTAGTCCTTTTGGCAACTTCATACCTTTTGTAATAGATTTTACCGCTACTGCATCGGTAGGTGACAGGATAGCGGCTAGTGCAAATGCAGCACCTAAAGATATAGATGGAATAATATAATTAATAAAATAACCAACGACTACTACCGTTGTAATTACTAAACCTACAGCCATGTAAACAATAGGCCTTTTATAAAGCCAAAGCTCACTACGTGATGCTTTGTATGCATCTGTAAATAATAGTGGTGCGATAATTAAAGCCATAAAAGCTTCGGATTCAAATTCAAAATGAAGCGGAATAGCTAAATAAGATACCAAGAATCCTAATATAATTTGGAAAAGTGCTGCTGGAATTCTAGGTATATATTTGTTTAAAAAAGAACCTATTATAACTAGTGTAATAAAAACAAATATTGTAATAAGTATTTCCATCAAAAATCTCCTTGTTAAAATTTTATTATAGAACGAAAAATAGACAATTTTCTCGTATATACAAACCTAATTTTACACAATGTTTTTCTGAAAATCAATATATTAATTTAATAAAAAAAGAAGCAACCTATACTTATGTATAAGTTACTTCTTCAAAGTTGAATATTATTTGTTAGCTTTTCTTCTAGAAATAACTAGAGATGTTGCAGCTAATAGTCCTAGACCAACCATTGAAGCGTCAGTAGTAGTACCTGTATTTGGTAATGTTTTAACATTTCCTTTAATAGCACTAGCTGTTCTGAAGTGTTTTACTTCTTTATTATTAACATTATTGTTATTGATAGTATTAGTACTAGTATTATTGTTATTGTTAGTATTACTTTGTTTGATATTTTCTTGTGGGTAAGTTACTTTGTCAATATTAGGGTTAACAATAGTACTATCTTCCACTTTATATTCAGGAAGTGCATCTTGAATAGCAGGTTGTCCAGTTTGGTGACTAACACCATTATTATCAGTAATTACATTACCATCGTTAACAGGGTTAGCTGGTTTTGTTTCTGGAACAAATGGTTTAATTCCAGGAATAATACGAGAGTATGGGAATGGATCTTGGTAAGCAAGGAATTGCTCAGGAGA
>CAUUEM010000114.1:0-4451 GCA_963544045.1 uncultured Gemella sp.
CATAAGCATTATCACAACCACTTACATAGTATAGTAATCTTTCTAAATTACTAGAAATAAGGATATCCATACTAGGAGATACAGTTTTTAGAAAATCTCTATTTTTATCATAGACACCAGTTTGTAAGAAATCATATAAAACATTGTTATTGTTGCTAGCACAGATAAGCTTATTAACTGGTAAACCAATTTGTTCAGCGTAGTAACCAGCTAAAATATTTCCAAAGTTACCAGTAGGTACAACAAAGTTTACTTTGTCTCCTAATTTAATTTTATTAATATTTACTAATTCTAAATATGAAACTATGTAATACACTACTTGAGGAATTAATCGTCCAATATTTATAGAATTAGCACTTGATAATTTAATGTTTTTAGTAAGTAATTCTTTTTTGAATTCTTCATCAACAAATAATTCTTTAATTCCACTTTGAGCATCATCAAAGTTACCATGTATAGCACAAACTTTTGTATTTTTTCCTTCTTGAGTTTGCATTTGAGTTTTTTGAACTGTACTTACCCCATCATTTGGATAAAATACCATTATCTTAGTTCGGTCTACATCTTTAAATCCTTCTAATGCAGCTTTTCCAGTATCACCACTGGTAGCTGTTAAAATTAATATATCATTTTTATCATTAACTTTAGTAAGTGCTGTTTTTGTAAGCTGCGGTAATAGTGAAAGTCCTACATCTTTAAAAGCACTAGTAGGTCCATTAAATAATTCTAGAACATAGCTATCGTTAAGTTCAACTAGGGGAGTAATTTTCTCATTAGAGAATTTCCCTTTATATGCATTTTCAACACATGCTTTAATTTCTTGTTCGCTAAAATCAACGAATAGTTTTAATACTTCTTCTGCAACTTCATAATAATTTTTTCCAACTAAATTTTTTAAATCTAATTTATTTTTTCCTAAATCTCTTAAGACGAAAAGCCCACCTTCTTCACTTAAACCTTGAAGAATAGCTTCACTCGGATTTATTTTTCTATTTATATCACGTGTACTTTCGTAAATCATGTAAAATCTCCTTGCTTTATCGTTGTATATATGATACAATGTTCTCTATAAAAATACAAGTGTTTTTCACAAAAAGAACATAAAAAATTATACAACTATAATTTTACAACAAAATTTGCTGTAAAAACAGTGTAAATTAAAAAAAATCTACTTTTTTCAAAAATTTATGATAAATATAGTAGAAAAGAAGATATATATAAATTATTAAATATACTTAAAAATAAAAAATGATAGGAGAAAAGTGTATGAAAGTAGCAATTTTGGGATATGGAACTGTTGGAAGTGGAGTTTATGAGATTATTACAAATAGTAAGAGTGAAGAATTAAAGAATATAGAAGTAAAAAGTGTTTTTGCTAGAAGCCGTGACAAAATGCACCTTGCTACTGATGATATAAATGAAATTATTAATGATGATGAAATATCAGTAGTAGTTGAGTGTTTAGGAGGATTAAATCCTGCCTATGACTTTATCAAAAGAAGTCTAGAGAGTGGGAAACATGTTGTTACTGCCAATAAGGCTGTTGCTGCAAAATATTTAGATAAATTTGTTGCGTTAGCTAAGGAAAACAATGTTAAGTTTATTTTTGAAGCTAGTGTTGGTGGTGGTATTCCGTGGTTAGTTAATTTAGAAAGAACTAGACGTGTTGATGAGATTAAAAGAGTATATGGAATATTTAACGGAACTAGTAACTATATTTTAGATAATATGTATAGAAATGAACAAGAATTTGATTCTACTTTAAAAACTGCCCAAGATTTAGGATATGCAGAAGCGGATCCAAGTGCTGATATTGATGGTGGAGATGTTATTAATAAAATAATATTAAGTAATGCTTTAGCGTTTGATATTCATATTGAGCCAAACTTCCCAACATATTCTATGAGAAATATAACAAAAAATGATATTGATTATTTAAAAAAATATGACTATGCTGTGAAATATATTGGTGAAACTAATGTTGCAGATGGAAAGTATGAAACTTCAGTAATGTTATCTATTTTTGATAAAGGTTCACAAGAAGCGGCTGTTGAATTAAATAATAATATAATTACTTTAGAGGGTTCATTTATTGGAGAACTTAAGTTTTATGGGCAAGGGGCTGGGAAGCTACCAACAGGTAATGCGATTGTTCAAGACATAGTAGATATATACTCAAATATTCCGAGAAAAGATGTAGTAATAAAAAACGAATTAGTTCAAACAAATGAATTAACTAGTAAAAAATATTTACTTCGTTCTTCTTTTGAACTAGCAGGAGAATTAATTGAATCTATTGAAAAATATGAAAATGAGTTTTACATTAAAACTAAGGAAATCTCATTAATTCAATTAAGAGAGTTAACTAAAGAATTAGAAGCAAAAGATAATAAGTATTTAGTGGCTAAATTCCATTAATATTGGTAATAATTTTGGAAATGCATTGAAATATTTTCATATTAGATGTAATATATAACTAAGTAAAAATAATTATGGAAGAGGACAAATAATGGTTAGAGTAGCTAAGTTTGGTGGTAGTTCAGTAGCGAGTGCTGAACAATTTAGAAAAGTTAAAAATATAGTTGAGCTTGATGATTCAAGACGTTTTGTTGTAGTTAGTGCTGTAGGTAAAGCAGATAAAGATGATAATAAAGTTACGGATTTACTGTACCTTTGTCATGCACATATTAAGTATAATATTAATTTTGATAATATCTTTAAGATGATTGAAGACAAATTCATTAATATAAAAAATGAATTGGGATTAAATTATGATATAGAAGGTGAGCTTGCTAAATTAAAAAGTGAGATAAAAAAAGGTATAGATGAAGAATACTTAGTAAGCCGTGGAGAGTATTTAACTGGTTTATTAATGGCTGAATATTTAGGGTTTCACTTTGTAGATGCAAAAGATTTAATTTACTATAATTATAATGGAGAAATAGATTATTTAAAAACACAAAATGCATTTGATAATATTATAAAAGAACATGATAGATTAATAATTCCAGGCTTCTATGGAAGTCGTCCAACAGGTGAAGTTAAAATTATGACACGTGGTGGGGGAGATGTTAGTGGAGCGATTGTAGCGAATATAGCAGATGCAAGTGTTTATGAGAACTGGACAGATGTTTCAGGAATATTAATGGCTGATCCACGTATTATTGACAATCCTCGTGAGATAAAAGTAATTAGTTATACAGAGTTACGAGAATTATCTTATATGGGAGCTAGTGTATTGCACGAAGAAGCTATTTTCCCTGTTCGTGATAAAGACATCCCAATTCAAATACGTAATACTAATAATCCAACTGTTGAAGGAACTATTATTAGTGATAAAAAATGTGCTAGTTCGGAGCAGATTGTAACTGGGATAGCAGGTAAGAAAGATTTTTCTATTATTACAATAAAAAAACGTCATATGGCGAACGAAGTTGGATTAATAGCGAAAGCACTAAAAATATTTGCAGCATTTAATGTGAGTATTGAACATATTCCTAGTGGTATTGATTCGTTCTCTGTCGTTGTAGAAACTAATAATGTGAAACCGTTTATCCATGAGCTTGTTGCCAAAATTAAAGAAGAAATTGGTGCTGATGAAATAAATGTTACGAATGAAATAGCTCTTATTGCTACAGTAGGAGAATCTATGAAGAATACTTTAGGTGTTTCTGCAAGACTATTTGGTGCACTAGGAAAAGTAGGTGTTAATATAGCCTTAATTTCACAAACAAATGATGAGATAAATATTATTGTTGGTGTACATAATAGAGATTATGAAAAAACTATAAATACACTGTATGATGAATTCAAATAGTTAATAAAAAACTTTCTAACATTAAAAATGTGTTAGGAAGTTTTTTAAGAAATTTTTTTACTGAAAATAAGGAGAAGATAATGAAGATATTACAGATTTTAGCCCATCCAGATTATGATAATAAAAATAGAATTTCAAATCTATTAGCAGAATTAGGAGAAGAAGAGTTAAGAAAAAGATATAATAATATTACAACATTAAATCTATATGATCCTAAGTGTTATATTCCTGTAATGGATAAAAATATGTTTAGTTATGGTGATAAAAAATTAACTAAACAGGAGGAAGTTGATAAGATACGACAAGAAGAACTACTTAATATTTGGAAAAACTCAGATTGTATATTTATTTATATGCCGTTACATAATTTTAATGTTGTTTCAAAGTTTAAAGATTTTATAGATAATATTGTTATTGTTAATGAAACATTTAAGTGTGAGGTAGAAACAATGGTAGGCTTGGATAATACTAATAAACAAGTTACTTTTATTATTACTAGTGGTGGAGAATTTGATAGCCATATTCAATATGTAAATTTAGACTTTGCTGTTCAGTATGTTAGGGGAGTCTTTAGTGTAATAGGAATTGATAAAGTTAAAATTATTCGTTCTCAAGGATTAGACTTAGTTCATAA
>CAUUEM010000115.1:0-4425 GCA_963544045.1 uncultured Gemella sp.
TTACAACATCTTTTAATATTTGATCCCATTTAGGTAAATATCTATCTACTCTTATGGCACGATCACTATCAGTTCCTAAAATATTATGTGATGTAGAAGCTAAAATTACTATTACTCCATCAACATAAAATTCATAAGAAAATATGGTTTTTATACCATTGTGTTTCTCAATCCATGTTTTGATGAAAATATCAGTATTTTCGAAACGAATATTGCTTTTAATCGAATATTTAACATCAATATCAGCATAGTATAAGTCATAATCAATTAATGAATCAATATCGATTCCTAAACCATTTAGATAATATTTTTTAGCTAAATTAAGCCAATCATATATGTATTTATTATCTAAATAGCCAGCACTATTAAAAAATTTTTTTTCTAATTTAAACTTTATAGTCTTTTCGTACATACTATTTCTCCTTTTCTATCAAATCAGAAATGCGTTGCATCAATATTTCAGTAATTTCGTCATGGCTTTTCCCTTCTTCTTTCAACGCATACGCATCTATTTCATCACCGACTACTAATTTGATTCTAGAAAATAATCTAAAGTTTTTATTAGGGATTATTGCAAATGGAATTATCTTTGTTCTAGCCCTAGAAGCAATAAATGAGGCTCCATTATGTGATTCACCTAAATCTAAATCTTTTGAATGAGAACGTGTCCCTTCTGGGAAAATTCCTACAACCTCTCCCTCTTTTAATAATTTAATACTTTGATTAATAGCCGTTCTGTCAAATGTTCCTCTTTTAATTGGTATAGCACCTGTAGCTTTTAAAGTTTGTTTTATAAAAAATATTTTAAATAACTCTTCTTTAGCTATAAAACGTATTTCTTTATTGAAAAATGCTGGGAACAATAATGGATCATGGTTACTTAGATGATTCCCAGAAATAACAACACCTTTAGCATTTTCTATTTTTTCCCCATTAACTATCGTAACTTTATAAAATAATCTATAAAATAATTTTAACGAAGCTTTTACAAAATTATACATGTCTTTCTCCTATTTATTATAAATTTTCTTTAAATTTAATCAGTTCAATGATCTTTTCTACAACTTGATCAATCGATAATTCTGTAGTATCAATTAAAATTGCAGAATCTACTTTAATTAAGGGTGCAATATCACGATTCTCATCTTGGTAGTCTCGTGCTTTTATTTCCTCTTTAACTTTTTCATAATTAACATCAGTTATCCCTTGTCGTTCAAAATCTAAAACTCGTCTACGAGCTCTTTCTTCTACTGAAGCAGTTAAAAATATTTTTACGTCAGCATTTGGTAAGACAACAGATGCAATATCTCGACCATCCATTATTATGTTATTACTTTTTGCTAAATTTCTTTGTGTATCTATTAGAAACTCTCTTACTGCTGGAGATTTTGCAAATAAAGATGTGAATTTTGAAACCTCTGCAGTTCTTATTTTTTCGCTAACATCTTCTCCATCTATGAACACATATTGTTTTTTATCAATAAACTTAACATCAAATTTAAGAGTAGATAAAAACTTTATTATTTTATCTTCATTTAGTTCTTTTAAATCATTATTTAAAAAATTATAAGTTATTGCTCTGTACATAGCTCCAGTATCAACGTAGTTATACCCAAGTTTTTCCGCAACCATTTTTGTTATCGTACTTTTTCCTGAACCAGCAGGGCCATCAACTGCTACTGATATATATTTCATAATTTACCTCTCAGACAAACTTTTTCATTATCAATTATAGCACAAAGTAACCCTAAACACTAGTTTTAATAACAAAATATTTTATATTTACCCTAATTACGATTATATTTTACATTAAGTAACAAAATCGTTATTTTAGCTTTAATCCTGCTAATTTAGCTAGTGCATTATTTTCTAATTTTTCTTGTTTCATATATTTTTTCATATCAACTCTACTAGCTTTGTCTTTTTTATTATTTTTAATTTTTTTATCTAATTCTTTTTGTTTAATTGAGTTACCACATTGACATCTATATGTAGCATTTTCACCACTACCGAATAATGTCATTTTTTTATGACAATTTTCACATCTTAAATTAGTTAATCTGCTTAATACTTTTTTATTTCTACATTTTGGATTTGAACATTTTAATAATTTTGTTCCCTTCTTATCTACTTCAAGCATAAAACTATCGCATTCTTCACATTTTTTGCCGCTTATATTATCATGTTTAAATTTATCTTCACTATTTTTTATTTCATTAATACAATCATGTGTATACCTTTTTATATCATTTAAAAACTTTTCTTTTGAAAGTTTATTCTTTGCTATACTATCTAACTGTTTTTCCCAAACTGCTGTTAATGATGGGCTCTTCAAATTTTTAGGAACTAAATTTAATAACTGTTTAGCCTTATTAGTAGTTTTAATCTTACCATTATCTAAAATTAGATAATCATTACTAAACAATTTCTCTAGTATATCCGCTCTTGTAGCTACTGTACCGATACCATTTGTTTCTTTTAATATTTTTCTTTCTTTTTCATCTTCAACGAATTCAAATGGATTCTCCATCGCATATATTAAGCTTCCTTCAGTATAGTAACTAGGAGGTGTGGTTTGTTTTTTATTATAGATAAGTGAGTCTAATTTGTATTCATTTTTATCTAAAGAAACATTTTTATTATTAAGCTCTTCTTTACTTAATACTTTATATCCCTCTTCTAAAACCTTAATGCCTTTTGCTATAAATTCTTTATTTTCTAATTTAAATAAATATGTTGTCTCAATATATCTATATTCCGGAAGAAGATTTTCTAAAAATCTTTTTGATACTAAATTATATATTTTGAACTCTAAATCCGATAAAGCCATATAGTTAGGCCTTTGTTCAGTAGGTATAATAGCATGGTGATCACTAACCTTAGAATTATTTATTATTCTTTTAGTATTAAATTCTTTTTCTTTCAATAACTTAGCAGTTATATCTTTATAATCTCCACCAATAGCTGCGACCCTTTCAGATATTGTATTTTTCATATCTGAAGTTAAATATCTACTATCAGTTCTAGGATATGTTAGTACTTTATGCTTTTCATATAAACTTTGCACAATATTCAAAGTTTGTTTTGGAGAAAGTCCAAATAATGCACTCGATAATTGTTGAATATCAGTAAGATTAAATAAAGGTTTAGGAGCAGAAGATTTAGTCTTTGTAATGACATCACTTAACTTAATTATTTTATCCTTATTTTCTTTAATAAATCTTTCAGCTTTTTCTATACTATACTCACTATTATTACAGCTAAATTTGATATCTTCTACTTGGGCTTCAAAATTGAAGTAATCACGTGGTTTAAATTTTTTTATCTTCTCTTCTCGTTCCAAAACCATTTGTAACGTAGGAGTTTGGACACGACCACAATTTAATGAAGCATTGTATTTTAATGTTAGAGCTCTAGAAGCATTAATTCCAACTAGCCAATCTGCATTTGCTCTAGCAACTCCTGAATGATATAAACCTAAATAATCATTTCCATTTTTTAAATTATTAAAACCATCTTTTATTGCTTTATCTGTAACAGATGAAATCCAAAGACGTTTAACTTTCTTTTGACACCTAGCTTTTTCTAAAATATATCTAGCAACAAGCTCACCTTCTCTACCAGCATCAGTAGCAATAATTATCTCATTTACATCTTTTCTATTCAATGCATTTTCAACAATTTTATACTGTTTATATGTTTTTTTAATGACTTCTGTTTTCATATACTTTGGTATCATAGGTAATTTTTCTAACCCAACATTGTTAAACTCTTTATATTTATCTGGAGTTTGTAATGTAACTAAATGTCCTAAAGCCCATGTTACTACATATTTATCACCTTCAAGACATCCATTCTTATTTTGTTTTGCACCCAAATTTCTCGCTATATCACGAGCTACTGATGGTTTTTCACATAGAACCACACTTTTCATTTTATTTCCTCACTATTTTATTATTTTATATACTTAGGTATATTATAATAGAAAATCAATAAAATAACTAGTAGCTGTGTATAATCACTATCATCTATTATTTTATTTATTTGTAAATTTCTTTTTAAAATATTATAATTTTTATAACAAACAAGGAGGAATATTCTAATGAAACTATACCTAGCTGGTGCATTATTTAATGAGGCAGAAATTGCTCAAAGATTAAAAGAAGGAAAATTATTAAATGAAAGATTTGGAGAAAAATTGTCTATATTTAATCCAATAGAACAACCTTTTAACGAAGATAAACAAACTTTACCTACTCCACAAGATATTTTTAATGGTGATACAAACGCTGTAGAGAACTGTGATATTTTCTTAGCTGATGTTACCAATGAAGATAGTGGTGTTATGGTTGAATTAGGAATAGCTATTGCATTAAATAAAAAAATTATTGCAATAAATTCTGATATAAGATTAAAATCTGCAAA
>CAUUEM010000116.1:0-4422 GCA_963544045.1 uncultured Gemella sp.
AAATAATTATTAATTATGCTATAATATACCTATAATCAAAAGGAAGTAAAAAAAAAATGCTAATTAAATTTTCTGAAAATCTGTATTATACAAAACAGCGATATATGTATTTAGAACCTACAATAGGTTATGTAAAAGGTGAGCACTTTTCTGTTATGCTTGATGCTGGTAATGGACCTGAACAAGTTGAAAAATTTTTAGATGAATTGAAAGAAAATGAATTGCCTTTACCTAGTTACGTAATTTTAACACATCATCATTGGGATCACAGCTTTGGAGCTGGGTATTTGAGTATTCCAATTATTTCAACGCAAAAGGCAAAAGATGCGCTTGTTGAATTTTCTAAATTGGAATGGGATGATGAAAGTTTATATAAAAGAGTAGAGGATGGTTCTGAAATTAAGTATAGTGCGGACGTATTAAAAAAGGTTTATGAAAATTATGAGATAAAGATTAGAATTCCTGATATGCCTAAAGTTGGGGATGTTAACCTGAATTTAGGAGGAATAAAGTTGAATTGTATAGCTAATGATAATTCACATTCTGATGATGCATTTTTAATTTACATAGCTGAGGAAAAAGTATTGTTTTTAGGAGATAGCCATGCTAAAAATTATTATACGAAGCCTATGAGTTATGATAAAGCTAAACTTCATGATTATATCGATAAGATAACGCAAATTGATTTTGAGTATGCTATCCCAGGTCATGGGAATATTTTTACAAGAGATGAATTGCTAACTTATTTAGAAAAAGAATATGCAAAAATGAGGTGATAAAATGACTGATTTATATTTATATCTCGATTGGATTCTTTTATTAATATTATCGCTGGCATTTTGTCAACAACTGTTCTCTAAGAAATTTGGTTTCTTTGGAATAGCGTCAATTATCAGTTTAGCGATATATATTGCCTTACATTCTTACAAATCAGGATTAAGTATTTTTGTATTCTTACTATTTGTTGGTGGAGTATCTCTTATTGCTTTAGAGATGTTTATACCTGGTGGTATAGTAGGAACTGTAGGGGTAATTACCTTAGTTTATGCAATTATTTATGTGAATGAATCAACATACAATATTGCATTTATAATAATAATTTCATTTATGCTTTCGGTAGCTCTATTTTTATTCAATAGAAAAGTATTAAATAAAAAACTAAACTTCTTAAATCAATTGGTTTTAAATGATGCTATTTCTACTGAAGATGGCTATGTTGCTAGTGAAAGTCGAAATGAGCTGGTTGGTAGTATATTAATGTCATATACAGACCTAAGACCAGCTGGGGTAGCGGTATTGAATGAAGAAAAGTTTGATGTAGTTACGGATGGAGATTTTATAGAAAAAGGTAATAAAATTGAGGTTGTACGTGTTGAAGGTATGCGTATAGTAGTTAGAAAAATATAATTAAGGAGGAAATGATATGCCAGAATTAGTATTCTCAGGTATTACATTGGTTGTAGTATTAATACTTATTTCAGTATTCTTTACATTCTTCCCTCTTGGATTATGGATTAGTGCAATAGCTGCTGGTGTAAAAGTTAGTATCTTTACATTAGTAGGTATGCGTTTAAGACGTGTAATTCCAAGTAGAGTTATTAATCCTATGATTAAAGCTCATAAAGCAGGGTTAGATGTAAGTATCAACCAATTAGAAAGTCACTATTTAGCAGGGGGGAACGTAGATAGAGTAATTAATGCTCTTATTGCAGCACATCGTGCTAATATAGTTAGCTTAACATTTGAACGTTGTGCAGCTATTGACTTAGCAGGTCGTGATGTTCTTCAAGCAGTTCAAATGAGTGTTAATCCAAAAGTTATTGAAACTCCATATATTGCAGGGGTTGCAATCAATGGTATTGAAGTTAAAGCAAAAGCAAGAATTACAGTTCGTGCTAATATCGAACGTCTTGTTGGGGGAGCTGGAGAAGAAACTGTTATCGCCCGTGTAGGTGAAGGGATTGTTTCTACAATCGGTTCTTCTGAATCTCACACTGTTGTATTAGAAAATCCAGATAGAATTTCTAAAACAATTTTAGATAAAGGATTAGATGCAGGTACTGCATTTGAAATCTTATCGATTGATATTCTTGATGTAGATATTGGCCAAAACATTGGAGCAAATCTGCAAACTGAACAAGCGATTGCCGATAAAAATATTGCTCAGGCAAAAGCTGAACAACGTCGTGCAATGGCAGTAGCTGCCGAACAAGAGATGAAAGCAAGAATCCAAGAAATGCGTGCTAAAGTAGTAGAAGCTGAGGCTGAATTACCACTTGCTATGGCAAAAGCATTCCAAGATGGAAATCTTGGCGTTATGGATTATATGAACTATAAGAATTTAGAAGCAGACACAGGAATGAGAGATTCAATTAAACGTATGTCTCAACCAGAAGCAGGAGAAAACAAATAATTAGATAAAAGGAGGATGTGAAATGTCATTTCTAATTTTCGCAGCACCAATAATATTTATCATAATTTTTGTTATCCTTATAGCAGTATTTTCTTCTGATAGCAAAAAATATAGAAGAAATTTAGATAATAATACGCAGATGCAATTAGATGCAGCCCGAGAAAATGCGTTAAAGGTTATGGAAGAAATAAAAAGAATTAAAAATAATTCTAATTATTCTAATGTAACTAGTACAACGGCTAGAACATCAGTTCAAACTGTTTCTGAACAAAATAATCAATCTACTGAAAATGCATACCAACAATATTATAATAACCATTATAAAAAAGGTAAAAGTAAGTTTAGGCAACAACGTAATTTTCAAAATATTAATAGTGGTACAGTGGGGGAAACTCCTACATTAATTTTCTCGAAGGAAAACTTAGTAAGAGGATTAATTGCTAAGGAATTTTTAAATAAAAAATATGGTGGTAAGAATTAATGAGTACTTCTCTCATAATATTTATATTACTAACTTTAGTTTCTTATGTATTAGATAATAAGAAAAAGAAAAATCAAAAAAATGATTCCACTAAAAATACGACTCGAGCGCCTAAAGTAAGGGTTAAAAAGGTTAACAACCAAAAGCAAGTAACATCAGCTGTGCATAACTATCAAAGGCCTCAAGTGAAAAAGCAAAATTATGTTAGCCAAACAACTAGAAAAATAGTAGATAGAGAACAAGAGATATATTCGCATTCTAAAATTGTAGATAAAGATAAAATTGTTAATGATATAATTTTTTCAGAAATATTATCGAAACCAAAAAGTAAAAGATAAATAATAGGAGGTATAAGATGAAAAAAGCTTTTAACTATATGAGTTACTGTATTTATTCATTTATACCTCTTTATTTTGTCTTACTAGTCTATACTCTAGTAAGGCAAGATAGTGAAGATGTAATTTTAGTTATTGTACTAATTATTAGTTCTATTTTTGCTTTAATAGCACTTAGTAACACTCGTCCAACTAATATATTTGTATGTTCAAAAGAAGAAGTATCTAAAGGAAGAGGTATAGATTATATTTATTTAGTTTTAATGATAATATTAACTTTTCTAATAATAAATGAGAAGATAATATTTATATACAAAGTAGCGTTCTTATTAATTATATTTTTAATTTTATATAAAACTGCATTTAAATATAAAAACTATACTTTAATATTATTAGGCTACCAAATGTATACAATTCGTGATAAAATAGTATATAGCAAAAAAAATGAAAGCGAATTATATATGTTATTAAAGAGTAAAAAATATCTTCAAGTTGTTGAAATAGGCGATAATATTTATATAGAAAATGAGAAATATACAATTACTAATTTTTATTGTAAAGATTTCTAAAAGCATTTTATTATCAAGGAAAACAAGATTTAGACTATAGGAATAAGGAGTATTGCATGAGAGCAGTAGACATAATTGAAAAAAAGAAGAAAAATAAAGAGTTATTTAAGGAAGAAATAGATTTCTTGTTAGAAGGATATTTAAAAGGTGACATACCTGATTATCAGATGAGTTCATTTTTAATGGCTGTTTATTTTAACAATATGACAAATGAAGAATTAACATATTTCACTTTAAAAATGAGAGATTCGGGCGATACAATTTTCTTTGATGATTTAGATTATTATTTAGTTGATAAACACTCTACAGGTGGAGTAGGAGATAAAGTTACAGTTGTACTTGGTCCAATTTTATCTGCAGTAGGTATGGCAACTACAAAACTATCTGGGAAAGGATTAGGTCACACTGGAGGAACAATAGATAAGTTTGAGTCAATTGAAAACTTTAAGTTTAGCGTAACTAAAGAAGAGTTGGTAGAGATAGCAAATAAAACTGGTGTAGGTCTAATGGGGTACAGTGATAATATAGTTCCATTAGATAAAAAGATATATGCACTTCGTGATGTTACAGCAACAGTAGATAGTATTCCTTTAATAGCAAGTAGTATTATGAGTAAAAAACTAG
>CAUUEM010000117.1:0-4412 GCA_963544045.1 uncultured Gemella sp.
GAACTCCAAGGCATAATGGTAAAGTTGAAAGAAGTCATAGAAATGATAATGAACGTTTTTATAAATATTTATCTTTTTATTCATATAAAGATCTTATTTGTCAAATGAAGAAGTATCTATATCGTTCTAATTGACTTCCTATGCAGACCTTAGTATGGCTAACTCTTTCGTATTAGGTGTTTATTTTCCTCTTTTTTGTCTCACATCATTTACAAATGTACACATTAAAAAGTAGTTATAATTTGCTTTTTGGAGTTGACTAATAAGTATCAAGTATGATAGTATATAGAACGTTGATATTTAATTTCATATAATTGAGATTAATTGTCTTCTGACTTTATTATAATAAAAGATGTTTGAGAGATCCATCTATAAAAAAAACTGCTTAAGCATTGATTTCTCATATCGATGCTTTTTGTTCTCTTAAACAAGATAAGGAGATTTAAATGAGAAATAATACAGTTAAAACTTTAACTATCCAAGCATTAATTGCTGCAATATATGTAGTGTTGACAGTTGCTATAGCACCTTTTTCATATGGTGCAGTACAATTTCGTATAAGTGAATCACTTTCACAATTAGTTGTGTTTAGTAAAAAATATTGGTTCCCAATTACTCTAGGAGTGGCTATCGCAAATATTTTTAGTCCGTTAGGAATTGTTGATGTCTTCTTTGGGACATTAGGAACAGGGTTGGCATTAGCTATAAGTGTTTTAGTTTTTAAATTTATAAAAAATAGAATTGTAAGACACGTAGTTAATATTGTACTTTATTTAATAATCTGTATGCCGATTATCGCTTATGAAATTGTGATATTTAGTGGTGAAAATTCAACTCGAGTTCCTTTTGAGTTTGGAGCATTTACTACAATATATGGATCATTACTTTTATCTCAAGTAGTTGTAATGGTATTAGGTATTGTTATTACTGAAGCATTGAATAAAGCTATAGATTTAAAGAAAGTATTTGAAGCATAAAAAAAAAATCAATCTTAAATTTTTTAAGATTGATTTTTTTTTTATGAGTTGACTCTAACACAACGTAATAGTTTATAATATAAATATCACTAGTGATAGAATGAAATTGAGGAGTTAAAATGAAAATTAATGAAGTATCAAAAATAACGGGAGTAAGTATAAGAACATTACATTATTATGATAAAATAGGAATATTAGTTCCTACGAAACTTGATAATGGTTATAGGATATATAGTAAAGATGATTTAAATAAATTACAGAAAATTTTATTTTATAAGTATTTAAATTTCAGATTGAGTGATATAGCAAATATTTTAAAAGATAATAGTAATAATTTAATAATACTAGAAGAACAACATAAACTTCTTTTAAAAGAAAAGAAAAAAATTGAAAATATTATAAAAATAGTTGAAAAAACAATAAAAGATTATAAAGGAGAAATTAATATGAGTATAGAAGAAAAATTTGAAGGTTTTAAGAAGGAGGATATGAAGAAGTATGAAAGAGCAGCAAAAGAAAAATATGGAACAGATGTTATAGAAGAATCTAAACGACGTCAAAAAGGAAAAGAAAGTAAAGTAGAGGATGAATTTAATAATACATTCAGAGTATTTGCTAATTACAAGAAGGAAGAATTGGATATAACAAGTGAGATCGTTCAAAAAGAAGTTGAAAAATTATATAATCACATAAATAAATATGGTTTTGATTGTAGTTTAGAAGTATTTTCATTTATAGGCAAAGGCTATGTTGAGAATCATGAATTCAAAAAAAATATAAATAAATTCGGTGAAGGAGTTGCTGAATATATTAGTTCAGCTATAGAATATTATTGTAGAGAAAATTAATAATAATGAAGAAATAAAATTTTTATAAAAAATGCTTGACAAATAATAATATATGTATTAATATATAAAAGTCAGTTGAAAATGTACCGTAGACAGTAGGGGGAGAAATCCTTAATTAGCCTACCGAGGACAAAATTCGAAAAGAAACTTATGTGCCTTTTTGTATGTTCTCGCATGCAAAAAGGTTTTTTTATTGGTACTGAGATTGATAAATCTACTTAGGAGGAAGTTCAATGTCAAAAGCTATTGAGAGAAAACAAGAGTTAGTAAACCAAATCGCTGAAGAAATTAAAGCTAGTTCGTCAGTTGTTATTGCTGACTACCGTGGATTAAACGTTGCGGAAGTAACAGAATTACGTAACAACATGCGTAACGAAGGTTTAACTTTTAAAGTTTATAAAAACTCACTAGTTCGTCGTGCGATGGAGCAAGCAGGAATTGAAGGTTTAGACGAAGTTCTAACTGGACCAAATGCTTTTGCTTTTTCAACAGACGATGCTGTAGCTCCTGCTAGAGTTTTAAACGATTTCGCTAAACAACACGAAAACTTAGAACTAAAAGCTGGTGTTATAGAAGGAAAAGTTGCAGATCAAGCTGAAATTAAAGCTATCGCGTCATTACCAAGCCGCGAAGGATTACTTTCAATGTTACTATCTGTATTAACAGCGCCAATGCGCAATACTGCTTTAGCTGTTAAAGCTGTTGCAGACCAAAAAGCTGAACAAGAAGCTTAATAAATATAAAAAATATATAAAACATAATTAAAAAATCGGAGGAAAATTATAATGACTAAAGAACAAATTTTAGACGCTATCAAAGAAATGTCAGTTTTAGAATTAAACGACTTAGTAAAAGCAATTGAAGAAGAATTCGGAGTAACTGCTGCTGCACCTGTAGCTGTAGTTGGTGGAGCTGCTGCTGGAGCTGCTGAAGAAAAAACTGAATTTGACGTAGTATTAACATCAGCAGGAGATTCAAAAATTAAAGTAATCAAAGTTGTTCGTGAAATCACTGGAGACGGACTAAAAGAAGCTAAAGAAAAAGTTGACGGTGCACCATCAACTCTTAAAGAAGGAATTTCTAAAGAAGAAGCTGAAGAAATCAAAGCTAAATTAGAAGAAGTTGGAGCTTCTGTAGAAGTTAAATAATTTCTAATCTAAGTAGATAAAATTAAGATAGATGTAAATAAACAAAATATTCTAATTAAGAATATTGATACGATGATAATAACAAAAATAGTATATCTCATGTCTCTAACTATGAGGTATACTATTTTCTTCTATTTTATACGAGGTGTCTTTATTATGGAACATTATTATACAAATAATCCAACAACTGAAAGTTGTGAAAAAATTATTAGCTCAAGAATACAGGGTATAGATTTAAAATTCTATACTGATAATGGAGTGTTTTCAAAAGAAAGCGTTGACTTTGGTACAAGAGTTTTACTAGAAAACTTTATTAGTCAAAAAGAGAGTGCTAAAGTTGCAGATGTTGGCTGTGGATATGGTGTTATATCTATATTTCTAGCAAAGAAAAATTTAAATTATAGTTTTACAATGATTGATGTGAATAACAGAAGTCTTGAACTTTCTAAGAAGAATATTGAGCTGAATAAAATTAAAAATAAAATAGAAATTATCGAAAGTAGTTCCTTTGATAATGTGGAAGGAACTTTTGATATAGTATTGACTAATCCACCTATTAGAGCTGGTAAGCTAATTGTTCACAAAATTATGACTGATAGTTTTGAACATTTAAATAAAAATGGTGAATTATGGGTTGTTATACAAAAAAAACAAGGAATGGCAAGTTGTAAAAAGCTTTTAGAGAATTTATTTAATTCTGTTGAGGTAATAGCTAAAAATAAGGGTTATTACATCCTGAAAGCTACTAAGTAATTGACAACTTGTCTTTACTATGATAAAATGATATATTGCAAGTAATTCTATTTTTTTGCTAATAGAATTGCCAAAATTATATAAGTAAGCAAGAGAAAATGTAAAATTTTCTTTTTAGTTTTATAAGAGAAAAGCTGAGAGGTGACACAGTTGCAAAAAGTTAAATTTGGTAAGCACAGACAAAGACGTAGCTATGCTAGAATATCAGAGGTAATTGATTTACCGGACTTAATTGAAATTCAGACATTATCTTATGAAAAATTTTTAGAAACTGGTCTTAAAGACGTTTTTAGAGATGTTTCACCAATCGAGGGTAATAATGATAAATTAAGTTTAGAGTTCATAGACTATAAATTAGGAACTCCTAAATATAACGTTGATGAATCAAAAGAACGCGATGCTACATATTCAGCACCTTTAAGAGTGCGTGTCCGTTTGATTAATAAAGAACGTGACGAAATTAAAGAACAAGAAGTATTTATGGGTGAATTACCATTAATGACAGAAACTGGAACGTTTATCATTAATGGGGCTGAGCGTGTAATTGTATCTCAATTAGTACGTTCACCTTCTGTTTATTTTACAGAAGACGATAAGCTTAAAGTTAAAAATATCCCTAATGCATATAAAACAACTGTTATTCCTAACAGAGGAGCTTGGTTGGAATTTGAAAAAGATATTAAGGG
>CAUUEM010000118.1:0-4402 GCA_963544045.1 uncultured Gemella sp.
CTACTATTCCAGCTATGATGATTACAGTATTTGTGCTATTAAGTAATTTTATTATTAAAGGAATTGGCAAAAAAAATACAGTACTACTTGGTCTAGCTATAATTTTCATTTTTGGTTTAGTACCAGTTTTTACAACAAATTTTAAAATTGTTTTTATTAGTAGATTACTTCTTGGTGCAGGAATTGGATTATTCAATTCTTTATCAATTAGTATGATTAGTGACTTTTTTGATGAAAATACTCGTGGAACTATGATAGGAATGCGTACTGCATTTTTAAATATTGGTAAAGCACTAACTACATTTATTTCAGGCTATTTAATTATATATGGCGTGCAATATACATTCTTAGTTTATGCTCTTGCAATGCCAATATTCATTTTATTTTTAGTATTTGTTCCAAATCCTAAAAATAATGAGAGTAAACAGATTAGTATAAAATTCCATAAAGAAACAATCATCTTAACACTACTAACTCTTTTAGTTGGTATTTCATATATGGGAGCTACTATAAAAATCCCAACTCTGCTTGTTGAAAAATATCATCTCCATCCAGAGGTTTCACGAAATTTACTAACAATACTTGCTATTAGTGGTATTTTTTCAGGATTTTTATTTGGAGAATTAGTTAAGAAATTCAAAAATTTAACACTTTCAATCATGTTATTATTTATGACTTGTGGTAGTTTTATTTTTGCAATCTTCCATAGTTCAATATTATTTACCATAGGAGCTATTTTAATAGGTATTAGCTTTGTTGGTACTATGTCTTTTAATTTCTTTTATATTTCTAAAAAGTTAGAAAATAAATATATAAACTTTGCGACTAGTGTTATTTTAGTCGGTGGAAATATTGGAGTTATTTTAACACCTGTAGTACTAACTAAACTTCCTGAAATATTCAGGTTAGAAAAATATATTACACCTTTTTATATAACTACTATACTTATGTTTATATGTACTATAATTAGTTACTTCGCTCTTAAAAATGATAAAAAAAATTAACCAGTTAGAAATTTCTAACTGGTTTTATTTTTATACTCTTCTTACATTTACGAAGTCTGTCGGTGGAGTATTTTCTTTTCCTAAATCTGGTTGCCCAGCAGTTATTAAAATATAATCTCCTTCTTTAGCTAGTCCTGATTCTTTTGAATAAAGGGCTGCATTTTCTAACATTTCGTCCATCATTAAAGTTTTAGGTTCAATAAATGTTGTTATTCCACGAGTTAAAGCTAATTTTCTAGCTTTTTCTTTTGTCGGTACAACGGCTAAAACTGGTACTTTTGGTCTATATTTCGCTATGAATTTCGCTGTTGAACCTGATTTAGTATAAGTTACAATATTATTCACATCTAGAGAATCAATAATATGTTTTGTAGATAGCGAAATAACGTGGGCTATACTCATTTTTTGGTCAGTATTTTTTACATCATTTTCTGTAAGTGAATCTTGAGATTCAACATATTTTATAATGCGATCAATAGTTTCTAAAGCTTCTTTTGGATAGTTCCCTATAGCAGTTTCTTCTATTAACATCACCGCATCTACTCCATCTATAATCGCATTAGCAACATCAGATACTTCAGCTCTTGTTGGTCGTGGATTATATATCATAGAGTGTAACATTTGAGTTGTTAATATAACTTCTTTAGTATTGTCATTTGCTTTTCTTATGATTTCTTTTTGAACGTTAGGTAAGTCTTGGTATGGAACTTCTACCCCTAATTCATCACGATTAATCATAATTGAATCTGCAAAACTTATAATCTCATCAATGTTATCATACGCTTCTTTACAGTCTACTTTTACTATTAATCCAATATCTTTTTTATTATTTTTTTCCAGTATATCTTTAACCTTTTTAATTTCATCCAAATTACTTACAAATGGACAAGCAATAAAATCAACATCGTTAGCACATGCAAAATCAACGTTATTTTCATCAATTTTTATAAGTTTATATTTGCTTTGTGCATAAATATGATCAATATCATATATAATCGCTGTATTTCTATTTAATTTTTCTCTTAACTCTTTTACTCTTTTAATACGTTCTACATTCTCCTCTTCAGAACCATAATACGTATCAATTAAAACTGCATCTACAGAACTTGCGATAATATCTTCTAAAATACTATCAGTGTTAAGTCCTAAAGTTGCTATTACTTTTGATTTTCTTACCATTTTTCCCCGTCCTATCTCAATTTTTTCTACGATAATTATAACATATTAAATTAATAATGACTAGATTCTTTCGATATCCACTTTATAATTAAAGTACAATTTCTTTCTTTTGAGGTTTTTCATTAGACTCTAAGAAATCTAAAAACTCACCAAACAGATTTTCCATCTCTTCATATGTATTTAGGTAATTAAGCTCTTTTTTTACTTTTGCTCCACCTTTGATTCCCTTCATGTAGTACGCCGCATGTTTTCTCATCTCATGAACTGCTACTTTTTCTGGTTTGATTTCCATAAGTCTTCTTAAGTGAAGTAAACAAACATCAATTTTTTCTCTTGGTGTTGGTTCTGGTGTTAATTCACCTGTTTCTAAATATTTAACTGTTCGGTATAGCATCCATGGATTTCCTAATGCTGCTCTCCCAATCATTACTGCATCACAGTTTGTATCATCTAACATTTTCTTTGCTAATTCTGGAGTTGTTACATCTCCGTTACCAATTACCGGGATTTTTAACTCTTTTTTAACATCTCGAATAACATCCCAGTTAGCTTTTCCGCTGTACATTTGAACTTTTGTTCTTCCATGAATAGCAACTGCACTTGCACCTGCTCTTTCAGCATTACGCGCATTATCCATTACAAAAATATGTTCATCATCCCAACCCATTCTCATTTTTACTGTCACTGGTTTAGATACTGAATCAACAATTCTTGAAATTACTTCGTAAACTTTATCTGGATCTAACAATAATTTACTACCAGCATCAACTTTAGTAATTTTTGGCACAGGGCAACCCATATTTAAATCGATAATATCCGCTTCTGTATTCTTATCAACATATTTTGCCGCTTCTACAAGAGTATCAATTTCCCCACCAAATATTTGTAAACTTAATGGACGCTCTCTTGGATCAATATAAAGCATATTCATTGTTTTTTTATTATTAAATAAAATAGCTTTATCACTAACCATCTCCGCACATACCAATCCTGCACCAAATTCTTTTGCAGTAAGCCTAAAAGCAGCATTACAAACACCTGCCATCGGTGCTAATACTACTCTATTAGGAATTTCAATTTCTCTAATCTTAAACATTCTTTATCCTTTCATCTTATAATTTACTTTTAAAAATTCTAATCGGTTCTGTAATTTTCTCCAATGATTTTTTTATATTCATTCCTGATATTTCAATATCTCCATACATCTCTACTAATGGTGCTAACACAAAATTTCTCTCGTGAATATATTTATGAGGAACAATCAATCTTTCATCATTAAAAACTGAATCGTTAAATGTAATTATATCTATATCAATAGTTCTATTTCCCCAGTGTTCTTTACGGACACGACCTAGCTCAAGTTCTATTTTTTGAATTGTATCAAGAAGTGTATATGCATCTAAAGTACTCTCTACTTCTATGCACATATTCAAAAAGTTTTGATCAGCTACTCCTCCCCAAGCTGGAGTTTCATATACACTACTTTTTAATATAATTTTTATATTATTTTCTTCAAGTTTTCTTAGTGCATCCTTTAAATATTGCTCTCTCGGTTCTATATTGGTTCCTAATGCTAAAATAATCATTATAATCTATAGAACTCCTCGCGCGATATTTTTACTTCTACACCACATTTTTCAAAATGATGCCTTACAGGCGCTGCTGGTTTATTAATTTTTAATTTTATATTTTCGACTTCAGGAAAACTATCAAAAATATTTTTAAGCACCTCACCTGCTAAACGCTCTAGTAGATTAAATGTATTTTCAGTAGCCGATTTAACAACTATGTCTGCTATATCAGCATAACTAACACTATCTGTCATTTCATCACTAAATAATGCTTTTTTATAATTCAATTCACACTCAATATCAAAAATAAACTTTTGCCCTAATTTATTTTCTTCTTCAAATAATCCGTGATTAGCAAATACTTCAAGACCATCAATAAATAACATTGTTTTCATGATTAAAACTCCTCAATCATTATTTTGATTAACTATAAAATTTTATCATATTTCTAGTTTTTTCTCTATTAATTATACTCCTAATAACCTTATTTATAAAAAAATCAACTCCATTAAATAGAGTTGATTTTTAGTTTGTTTATGTATATCTTTTAATATATTAATTATTACGTTTTTTTCTACCTAAGAAGAATGCCGCAATTACACCAAATATTCCTAAACCAAATGAACTAGATGAATCTAGACCTGTTTT
>CAUUEM010000119.1:0-4375 GCA_963544045.1 uncultured Gemella sp.
TTTAATCGTCTAATTTATCTATAGATTGTTTTATAATTTTCTTAGATTCATTAATATAGAGCATTGATGTATCACTGTTAGAGTGTCCCATTTGAGTCATAATTATTGGAATATTACCATTGGTTTTTAGTGCAAGTTTAGTACCGTAACTATGTCTAAGTTTATGAGGAGACATTGGTACGTTGAAAGCATCTGTATATTTCATTACAAGTTTTTGTATAGCTCTTATTGATAATCCTTTTTTGTTTTTATTAATAAAAACATAGTCTTCACGTTCTAATTTAAATCCTAATGAAGAAAGGTAGTCATTAAGTTTATCTAATGCTGATTGAGTAATTATTACCGTATCTGTTTTATTTCCTTTACGAATAACATTTATTTCGCTATTTAGGAAATCTACATCTTTTACTTTTAAATTGGCTAGCTCATTAACACGAATACCGCTTTTAAGAAATAGAGTAAGTATAGCTAAATCTCTCTTTTTATCTCGTAAAAAGAAACTTTTTGCATGTTTTGAAAGAGTTTGTTCATATTCATTTTCAACAAAATTAAGAAATTCTTCATCTTGGGAATCAAGAAATATCTTTTCAGATATTTTTTTAGATCTTGAGGATAAAGTTTCTTTTACACGTGTAATAGGTATTTTTAACATTACATTTCGTTCAAAATATGCTCGTCCTTGTTCAGTTTCACTTGTTACAGTTAAAAACTTATATAATGATCTCATAGCAGCCTTATAATTATTAACTGTAGTTTGTGATCTATATTTACCATTAACTTGCTCACGTGCTAAGCTTTTAAAATAACTTTCCATTTCTTTTTTAGATATGTTTTCAAGAACACTTAATTCAACATCTTTAATATTTTCAGCAGATGAAATAGTTTCACGAATGGTCCATGAAAGAAAGTTTTTGTAAGTTTCCAAGTATCTATATAATGTAAGTGGAGATAAAGTATCATAATATGTATCAACAAAGTCATCTATATAATCTGGAAACTCAGGAAGTATTTTATTTATTTTATTTTTATAATAATCACGCTGATTCATTGGTATTACTACATTCTCCTTCTATCACTAATTTATACATATAATATGTATTATACGAACAAATATATTATATCATATTTCATAATCTTAATCAATACTTTGTATACTACCTATTTAAACTAATATTAATTTAGAAATACATTTATATTATTTCTATCTCAAATTATATTATTAATTTCAAAAAAATATATACTTTAACAATTTAATTATCAATTACTTTTTAAAAAATACATTTAAATATTCTTTGTTTTAAATAACATTTTTGATTACTCTAGCTCCTATATTTAATCAATAAATAAAATTATTATTATTTTATATTCAAAACAATTTTTAACTTCATACTCTATTTGAATAATTAATTATATTGTTTTATATTTTTTTCCTTTTTTTAATTTAATATATTTTTAATATAAACTTCAAAATTTAACTTTTACTTTATCTATTAATTATATATTAGACCTTTTTTCTAATATTACGTATATTTTAAATTAACACTTGATTTTTGACCTCGTAAAACGCCATATAAGCCTTCTAAAAAATTTTTTAGTACTATTTATCTAAAAACGATATAGAACGCTCAGAATCGATTTAAATGGCTATTTTTGGTTTTTTGTATATTTTTTAACTTATTTTATTAAAAAAATGTAAAAAGCTATCTAAGTTTCCTTAGATAGCTTAAAGTTTATCGTTATTTATTATACACGCTCAACTTTTCCAGATTTTAAAGCTCTAGCAGAAACCCAAACTTTTTTAGGTTGTCCATCTACTAAAATTGTTACTTTTTGTAGATTAGCTTTGAATTTTCTTTTTGATGCGTTCATCGCGTGTGAACGAGTATTTCCTGAACGAGCTTTACGTCCAGTTACGTAACAAACTTTTGCCATGAATTAATCCTCCTTTTGGAAATAGTTTATTCATAACATTTACTACATACACAAGATATAATATAACATACCTTTACATAAATAGCAAGTGAAAAATAGATATTATTTAAAATTAATTTATGTAAGCGAAGTAATTATTAATATTATAATAAACGCTATTAATGAAGATATTGTGGTACCTAAAGTCCAAGTTTTAAAGGTTGTTTTAAAATCTAAATTTAAATATTGTTTAAATAACCAAAATCCTGGATCATTTACATGTGAACAAAACATACTTCCTGATGCAATACTTAACATAATAAATACTGCTGAATATGTTATATTTGGCACAAGTGGTTCAACTATAGCTAAAGTTGTTATAGCTGCAATAGTTGCACTTCCTAAGGAAATTCTTAATATCGCTGCTACAAAAAAACTTATTACAATAGGGGATAAATTTAATCCGTTTGTAAGTCTAACTATCTCATCAGTAACTTTTGAATCAACAAGCACTTGTTTTAAGCCACCAGCAGCACCGTTAATTAACAGTACAACAGCAATTGTTTTTATAGATTCGCTTAACAAAGGCACTATACTAGTAATTCTTAGTTTTTTAGATGTCATTAATTTTACAATTGCTATAAGTAAGCTTATAAGTAGAGCTGTTACTGGATTACTAACAATAATCAGTGTCGACTTAATTAATTCAGGGAGGTTTGTTAACCCTAAAATAATAGTCGGTATTGTAATCAATAATACGGGGAGTAGCATCAATATAATAGCAAAAGTTGAACTCATAGATTTATTGTTAAACTCTAAAATACTGATCTTATTTTCTAAAACATTATTTATTGAATTTGATTTAATAATTCTAGAATTTGTAAGTAGTAAACCACCTATTAAAGCTGTTGGTATAGCAACAATTAAACCATAGAAAAATACTTCCGCCATATTAAGATTAAATGTTTTTGTTATTATACTTGGACTTGGATGTGGTGGAAATAATGCGTGTATAGTTAAAATACCTATACTAGCAGGTAAAGCAAGATATATTTTTTCTAATTTAAGCTCTTTAGCTACAGCTAATATTATTGGTATAACCAATATAAACGCAACATCAAAAAATAATGAGAAACTTATACACATTCCTGCTATTAATAAGCCCAGTTGAATTCTCTTAATTCCAAATATACTTATCATTTTTTTTGCAGTTATTTCAACAGCTCCTAATTCTTCTAAAACTTTTCCAAACATAGCTCCTAAACCTAAAATCAATGATAAATGACCTAGAAGAGAACCTGTCCCCTTCTCTATAGAATCTATCAATACATTAGGAGATAATCCTAAAAATAAACCTAGAACAATTGCAACTATTAATATAGATAGGAAAGGTTCAAAATTTAATTTAGTTATTAAAAATATTAAAGTACTTATACCTAAAAAAACTAATAATAGTTTAAAGGAATAAATACCGAGCATACTAGCAATTATAATATAAAAAATTAGACCTGTACTAATTAATACTTTTTCAAATTTCATTATAATCTCCTTCAAAAATACATTAGGCAATTATAACATCATTTAAATATATAAGTAAAGATTTTAGCTTATAATTTTTAGGTGAAAAAAAAGAACTCTCCACCGAAATAGAGAGTTTGAATATTTATATACTATGCTCTAGATACGTATGTACCTTCAGATGTATTAATAACTAATACATCACCTTCTTTAACAAATAGAGGTACTTGTAGAGTGTAACCTGTTTCTACTGTAGCTGCTTTTGTAGCACCTTGAGCAGTATCTCCTTTTACTCCAGGTTCAGTTTCAGTAACTTCTAATTCTACAGTTGTAGGTAAATCAATACCTAAAATTTCATCACCAAACATTAAAATAGATACTTCCATATTTTCTTTTAAGAAGTTCAATTCATATTCTAATTGTGCTTCAGGAACTTCGATTTGTTCATAAGTAGCATTGTCCATGAATACATATGCATCACCTGTAGAATATAGATACGACATTTTTTGGTTATTAATTTGAGCTTTAGCAACTTTTTCACCAGCTCTAAAAGTTTTATCGTTAACAGCACCTGTACGCATGTTTCTTAATTTAGAACGAACAAATGCAGCTCCTTTACCAGGTTTAACGTGTTGGAATTCCATTACTTTCCAAATGTTACCATCAACTTCGATAGTTACTCCAGTTTTAAAATCATTAACTGATATCATTATTTCTATTTCTCCTTTAATTTATACTAATATTATTATAATTAAATTTTTTTTTAAAATCAAGATATTATTGGCAATTCTATATAAAAATAATATAAATCTTATTTAGTTTACATAATTATTTTTATGTAAACTAAATATTCTATTTTACTTTTATTGCCTCTACCATATAAATCCTATTACCTTTTTTAATAAATTTATCTTCATATTCAGTATGAATATTATCTTCTTCATAA
>CAUUEM010000120.1:0-4368 GCA_963544045.1 uncultured Gemella sp.
ATATTTGAATAAATAGTGAATTTATAGTAAAATATAACATGATATTTATTAAGGAGACAGCTATGTTTAAAAAGAAAATGTTTCAATTATGTGTTGAATTAACTAATGGAGATTTTAGTTCAAAAACATTAAAAAAATTAACTAAATCAAATTTGAGTCGATTACTTATTCAACCATTTGCAAAAACTTATAACATTAATACTGATGAAATTTTAGATGAATTAGATGATTTTAAAAATTTAAATGAATTTTTCATAAGAAAACTGCGTCCAGATGCACGCCCTATAGACCAAAATGAAGATAGTTTTGTAAGCCCAACTGATGGAGTTATATCGGAAATAGGAACTATCAGTGAGGAAAGAACATTTGTTGTGAAAAATCAAACTTATAATGTTCAAACACTTGTTGGAGATAGTGAATTAGCTGATAAATATAAAGACGGTACATATATGGTTATATATTTAAGTCCTAGAAATTATCATAGAATTCATTTTCCTATGAATTCTCATATAAAAGATGCATACAGTTTAGGAAAATATTCTTATCCAGTAAATAATATGGGATTAGAATTAGGAGATAACATTTTAAGCTATAATTATCGTCAAGTATATAGACTAAACGGAAAGATAAATTATACTCTTATTCCAGTAGGAGCACAAAATGTAAATTCGATAATTCCTACTTATGACAATATCTATGTAAAAAAAGGTGATGAATTAGGGTATTTTGAATTTGGATCAACAGTAGTCTTATTGTTTGAAAAAGATAATGTTATTTTAGAAGATGATTTACAAAATAAAGAAATTAGAATGGGAGAAAAAATAGCTACAATCTTGTAGTTGATATGTGAATAGATATGATATTAAAAAGATTTTTTTTACCTGATGATTTTATCGAAAAATATGAATTTATAGATGTAGAATACATGAATATGTATAACAAAAAAGTTATTATTTCAGATTTAGATAATACACTTATTTCTTGGGATAGTAAAAAAGATACGAAAGAATTACATAGATGGCTAAAAAAAATGAAAAGAGCTGGATTTGATATAATAGTAGTATCGAACAATACAGAAGAGCGTGTCCAAGAATTTTGTAAGCAATTAAACTTACAATATGTAGCAGGTGCGAAAAAACCATTAACTTTAGGTTTCAAAAAGGCTTTACAAAAGCTAAATAGAAAACCAGAAGAAGCAATAGTTTTAGGAGATCAAGTATTAACAGATGTTTTTGGTGCTAAAAACTTCGGAGTAATGAGTGTTTTAGTAAAACCTATTTCAAAAACGGATGCATTTAAGACGCGAGTTAATAGGTTTTTTGAGTCACTAATTATAAAAATTTTAACAAGAAGAAAAGCATTTCCTAAAATGAAGAAACTTAACTATAAATTAGGTCATAAGAAAGAAAATAGTGGAGGTTGCATTGGATAATAAAATTTATTGTATTGGCTGTGGAGTAGAAATACAAAGTGAAGATCCTAAAAAACAAGGATACCTTCCAAAAAATGTTGTTGAAAAAAGTGAAGATAGTCAACTTGTTTGTAAAAGATGTTTTAGGTTAAAAAACTATAATGAGGTTTCTGATGTAGAATTAGGAGCTGACGATTTCTACCAACTAATTAAGAGTTTATCGAAGAAAGATGCTCTAATAGCGAAAGTTGTTGATATTTTCGACTTTTCTGGTAGTTGGATAGAAGATGTTGTAGATATTGTTGGTAATAATAAAGATATAGTTTTAATAGCTAATAAGCTTGATTTATTACCGAAATCTGTAAAACAAAATAAAATTAAACAATGGTTATTTAAAGTTTTAAAAGAAAAAGGTATTAAAGTAAAAGATATATTATTAGTTAGTGCGATAAAAAATCAAGGTGTTGAAGAGGCGGCAGCCCGCTTAGATCAACTTAGAAACGGGAAAGATGTTTATATTATAGGTGCGACAAATGTAGGGAAATCAACATTTATTAATAAACTTATTGAACTAACATCAGGTGATAAAAATGTTATTACAACATCACACTTCCCTGGAACGACATTAGGTATGATTGAAATACCTTTAGATCGTGCTACAAGTATATATGATACACCAGGTATTATACTTGATTATGATATTGCTCATTACCTAGATGCAAAAAGCTTAAAACTAGTAATGCCTAAAAAAGAAATTAAAGCACGTGTTTTCCAATTAAATGCAGAACAGAGCTTATTCTTTGGTGGAATGGCAAGAATGGATTTTGTTAAAGGAGAAAGACAGAGTTTCACACTTTATGCTTCTAATTTAGTAGAAATTCATAGAACAAAATTAAGTAATGCTGATGCATTATTTGAGAAACATTTAGGTCAAATGTTAAAACCACCATTTGAAGATAATATCTCTATTTTTGGAAAACAAGTTAGAAAGAGTTTTAAAATTGATAATAGAAAAACGGATATAGTCATTTCAGGTTTAGGATGGATTACTGTAAATAGTGATAGCGGATGTGAAATAGATATATTAGTGCCTGAAGAAATAGAAGTTTTTGTAAGAGAGTCAATAATTTAATAGTGTAGAAATTAAATCTGCAAATATAAGAAACGAGGATATAATGTTAAAAGGAAAACAAAAAAGACAATTAAGATCGTTAGCCCATCACTTATCACCAATATTTCAAGTTGGTAAGTCTGGGGTAACTAGTGAGATGATTCAAGGGATAAGAGACGCCCTAGAAAAAAGAGAATTAATAAAAGTTAGTATTTTACAAAACTGTGAAGAGGATAAAGATGAAGTAGCTGAACTTTTATCTGAAAGAACATCTTCGGAGTTAGTGCAAGTAATTGGTCACACAATTGTATTATACAAACAAAGCTCTAAAGAAAAATATAGAAAAATAGAGTTGGTGAAGTAGTATGGCAATAGCTCTTTATGGAGGAAGTTTTGATCCAATACATATTGGGCATTTAATCACTGCTACAAATGCAGTAGAAACTTATAATTTAGATAAAGTGATTTTCATTCCTTCTCATATTACTCCATTAAAAGATCGTGATTTAGAAGCAAGTGATACTGATAGATTTGAAATGATTCAACGAAGTATCAAAAATAATTCGAAGTTTATTGTTAGTGATTATGAAATAAACAATGATGGGGTAAGTTATAGTTATAATACTGTTAAATACTTTAAAGATATCTATCGAGATAAAAAAATATATTTTATTATTGGAACAGATAGAGCAAAAGATTTGAAAAAATGGTATAATATAGAGGAGCTTTCAAAACTTGTAACTTTTATATTTGTTGCTCGTGACGGTGAAAAGTTAGAAGATATAGTTGAAAATGATGATTTTTATAAAGGGATAGATTATGAAATAATGATTTCACCTATTATAGAAATCAGCTCTAGTTTAATCAGAAATAGGATTAAACAAAATAAAAAAATTGATTATATGGTTACAGATGAGTGTAAATCATATATTGAGGAGTTGAGTTTATATGGAATTTCAAGAAATTAAAGATAAAGTAAAAGAAATATTACCAGAAAGAAGATATGAACATACATTAAGAGTAGTAGAAGTAGCTAAACATTTAGCAAAAGTTCATGGAGCAAATGAAGAGAAAGCAGCTTTAGCAGCTTTAGTACATGACGTATGTAAACCTATGGATGAAGTATTAATGAAAAAATATGTTATTCTTCATAATCTAGATGTTAAGTTATTAGACTATCCAGTTGAAGTATTACACGGGCCAGTAGGTAGTGCATTTATAGAAGAAGAGTTTGGTATTGCTGATGAAGAAGTGAAACTAGCTGTAGCTAATCACACATTTGGAAGGAAGCATATGACTCTTTTAGAAAAAATAATCTTTATTGCGGATTATATCGATCCAGCAAGGAAACACCCACATCTAAATGAAGTAACAGAAGTTGCGGAATATGATTTAGATGAAGCGGTAAGATTAGCTGCTAAATATACTTTAGTTTACCTAATTGATAATGATGAAAGAATATACCCATCATTATTAGAATGCTATAACTATTATAATATTAAAAACTATAGAGTTGGATTCAAAGAAAAAAATAAAGAGAAAATCTTATCAGATGAAAAAACTATAACTATTAGAAATAAAAGTGAAGCACACTTCAAAAAAGGTGATTTACTAGAAGCAACAACTTATGAAGATCCAGATACAGTATTTGCAACTTTAGAAGTTGATTTAGTAAAACCTGTAACGCGTGATACTTTAACAGAGCGTTATGCAAAATATTATGGAGTTACTTTAGATGAATTAATAGATAAACTAGCAAAAAGATATCCAGAAGATGATGTTCTTTATGTAGTAATGTTCCATATTATAAAAAAATAAAATAAAGAAAGAGGATGAAAATGGAAGT
>CAUUEM010000121.1:0-4269 GCA_963544045.1 uncultured Gemella sp.
GTAAATTATATTAATTTACTATTTAAGAGAATAATGAAATTTAAAAATAATACAAAAAAAATAATCTTTGCTTCAATAGTCTTAGTAAGTGTTGTGTTTACAATGGGAGTATTTGGTAAATCTGTACCATATCTTTCTACAGCATTTGTAACTGAGATGAGCAATAATAAAGAGAGTCAATTCATCTCAAATAATAATGAAAATAACACTAATAATAGTAGTGAGCATAAAAATGACAATAATAACAATCAAGAGAATAATAAATCAGAGGATAAAAAGTATAGTTCAATTCTAGTTATTGGTGATTCACTTACTGTGGATATCGGAGAAAAAGTAAAAGAAAAATATCCAGGTGCTATAATTGATGGGAAAATTAGTAGACAACTAACTGCTGCAACATCACTAGCTGATTCATATGCTAATTATAACAATGAAAATACAGCTGTGGTATTCCAACTAGGAACAAATGGATTTTTCACTGAATCCCAAGTAGAAGAATTGATTAAAAAGTTTGATAAAGCTGATATCTATTTTGTTAATGTAAAGGTACCTAGAACATGGGAAAAAACAGTAAATAAAGAATTAGATGCACTTAAAGAACGACATTCTGATATTACTATAATAGACTGGTATAGTGTTGCTAATAACAATCAAAATTATTTTGAACCAGATAAAGTACACCTAAATGCAGAAGGTGTTGAAGCTATGGTATCATTAATTGAGAAGAGTTTGAAACATCCAGTAGAAATAAAATAATAAATAATAAGTGCTAAGTTTAGAGATCAAACTTAGCACTTATTATATTTATAAATATTTAAACATTCATTGAAAAATAATTGCAATTTATGTTATAATTATCTAGTATATAAATTTTAAGAAACTAGAAGGTGATAACTATGACAAAAGTGAGAGTAAGATATGCACCATCTCCAACAGGGAATTTGCATATCGGAAATGCAAGAACAGCATTATTTAATTACTTATTTGCTAAACATTATGGTGGGGATTTCGTACTAAGAATAGAGGATACAGACTTTAAACGTAATAAAGAAGAAGGTGAACGAAGTCAACTTAAATACATGGATTGGCTTGGTCTTGATTATGATGAGGGAATCGAAAAAGAAAAAGAATTTGGTCCTTATCGTCAATCAGAAAGATTAGATATTTACAGAAAATATGCTGAGCAACTTTTAGCAGAAGACAAAGCATATAAATGTTATATGACTGCAGAAGAATTAGAAGCTGAAAGAGAAGAACAAATTGCTAATGGACTTCCTCCACGTTATAGTGGGAAACATGCACATTTAACAAAAGAAGAGCAAGAAGCGTTTGAGAAAGAAGGAAGAAAACCATCAATTCGTATTCGTGTTCCTCAAGACAGAACATACAGTTTTGATGATATGGTAAAAGGAGAACTTTCATTTGAAGGTCATGATTTTGGTGATTTTGTAATTGTTAAAAATGATGGAGTTGCAACATATAATTTTGCTGTGGCAATTGATGATCATTTAATGGAAATCTCTCACGTATTACGTGGTGATGATCATGTTTCGAATACACCAAAGCAATTAGTTGTATATGAAGCACTTGGATTTGAACCACCAAGATTTGGACATATGACATTAATAGTTAATGAAAATAAGAAAAAATTATCAAAACGTGATGAGACTATTATTCAATTTATAGAACAATATGATGATCTTGGATACTTACCAGAGGCATTATTTAACTTTATTACATTATTAGGGTGGTCCCCAGAAGGTGAGCAAGAAATCTTTAGTAAAGAAGAATTTATTAAGATTTTTGACGAAAAACGTTTAAGTAAATCTCCAGCATTCTTTGATAATAATAAACTTACTTGGATTAATAACCAGTATATTAAAGCACAACCATTAGAAAGAATAGTGGAATTATCATTACCATTCTTTGTAAAAGAAGGTGTAGCGACAAAAGAAGAAGTTGAAAATAATAGAGCTTGGTTTGAAAAATTAATCTCATTATATCAACCACAAATGAGTTATGGTGCAGAGATTGTTGAATTAACAAAACAATTCTTTAATGAAAATATTGAATTTGATGAAGAAGAATTAGAAATATTAAAACAAGATTCTACAAAAGTTGTATTTGAAGACTTTTTAGGAAAGTTAGATAGTATACAAGAATTTACTGCTGATAATATTAAATCCCTAATAAAATCAATTCAAAAAGATACAGGAGTGAAGGGTAAAAATCTATTTATGCCTATACGTATCGCATCAACTGGTTCAATGCATGGGCCAGAACTAAACACTAGCTTAGAATTATTAGGAAAAGAACGTGTATCAGCACGTGTAAAAGTTGCATTGGATCTTATAAAATAATATAATAGAAAAGTCGAAAAAATAATTAAATCTATTTAGATTATGAACTTAATTTAAATAGATTTAATTTCTGATTTTTTTGTGGCAAAAATTTATGAATATATATAAACAAAGTAAAGAAAAAAACTTGACATTTACCGTTAAATAAGGTAATATATCTAGTGATATTGTTTATATATCTTCACGAGTAAGCCCCGGAAAACTTAGTCGTTATGACAGATTAAAACAACATCTAGGAGGAAATAAAGACATGCGTCAAACATATATGGCAAAGCCATCAACTGTAGAAAAAAAATGGTATGTAATCGATGCTGAAGGACAAACTTTAGGTCGCTTATCATCAGAAGTAGCTTCAATTTTAAGAGGGAAACATAAACCTACTTATACACCACATATCGATACTGGGGATAATGTTATCATTATCAATGCTGAGAAAATTGTGTTAACTGGTAAAAAATTAACTGATAAAATTTACCGTCGTCACACAATGCACCCAGGTGGGTTAAAAGAAAGAACTGCTGGATTAATGGTAGAAAAATATCCAGAAGAACTTTTAGAACTATCTATTAAAGGTATGTTACCAAAAAATACTTTAGGTAGAGCTCAAGGAATGAAACTTCACGTATATCGTGGAGCAGAACACCCACATGCAGCACAAAAACCAGAAAAATACGAATTACGTGGATAATATAGGAGGAAATAATTAAATGGCACAAGTAGAATATCGCGGTACAGGACGCCGTAAAAGCTCAGTAGCACGTGTAAGATTAGTACCTGGAACAGGGAAAGTTGTAATTAACAACAGAGAAATGCGTGAATACTTACCATTAGAATCATTAGTATTAGATTTAATGCAACCTTTAGAAGTTACTTCTACTACAGGTAACTATGACGTTTTAGTTAACGTTATCGGTGGAGGATACACTGGACAAGCTCAAGCAATCCGTCACGGAATTGCACGTGCTTTACTAGAAGTAAACCCAGAATACCGTAAAGATTTAAAACCTGCAGGATTACTAACTCGTGACCCTCGTATGAAAGAACGTAAAAAATACGGTCTTCGTGGTGCGAGACGTGCTCCTCAGTTCTCAAAACGTTAATATTGGTCTTATACCAATTGCGTCAAGACATCAAAGAATCTCTTTGGTGTCTTTTTTTTACTTTATATAATTAATATATATAAGTTGAATGTTAACTTGACAATGTTAATTAAAATTTATATAATATATAACTATAAACTTTTTTAAAGTTATATTATAAATAAGATAAGGAGGACTAACACATGAAAATAATTGCAATTTCGGGAAGAAGTGTTGAATATAAGTCTGCTACAGGTTTGGAAAAAAGAAGATTTTATGTAAATGGTTATTTTTCTGACGTAGCAGAAGGAGCAGGATTCATTTTATTTCCTGTGTGCTCACAAAATGGAATAGAGGAAATTGCTGCCATGTGTAGTGGTCTTATTATTGCTGGAAGAGACAGGGACATTCACCCTAAATACTATGGCGAAGAACCTGATGGAAATATAGAGTATCCAGAAGATGATTATGAAGATGAATTAGACTTTAGATTAATAGAAGTATTTAATAAATTAAATAAACCAATTCTCGGCGTTTGTAGTGGTTTACAAAGCTTGAATGTGTTTTTTGGAGGAACGCTAAAACAACATATAGAAAATCATACTAGTGAGAATGGTTTAATAAAACATAATTTAACTGTTGAGAAAGATTCATTTTTATATTCTATTTATGGAGAAAAATCTCTTGTAAATACTATTCATCATCAAGCTATTAACAAAGTAGCAGATGGGTTTAAAGTTACAGCCATTGCTGAAGATGGAACAATAGAAGCTATTGAAAATGGCAAACTAATTGGAATTCAATGGCATCCAGAAGTTGATTTAGAATTT
>CAUUEM010000122.1:0-4233 GCA_963544045.1 uncultured Gemella sp.
CGAGACTAGAACGTTGCCAGGCAACAGTGACCTTCCTTTTGGAAGGTCTTTTTTTTTGTTCTTAAAACTCCATGTATAAATATCCCCCCTTATTATATTATTAGCTAATAAGGAGGGTTTATATTTTTATTTCTCAGCTTGGTGTATATATGAACTTCTTACTGCTGGTTTTATTTCTCCCATAATAGAATATATGTGAGCATCTGTTGATAGTAAGGCGTGTCCACATGGTGCTTCAAAGTTTATTTCGTCCAGTTTAGTCCATGTATTATTTTTGAGATTATAAACTAATTCATGTTTATTCCATCTAAAGTCTTCTACAGGACGTCTAAAATAGGCATCACGATATTTTGCATGATCTTCTCCGGTAAGTGTGCTAAGTTTAAACACTGCATCTTTCCAGACGTCTCTATCAAAGCCTCCTATAACTAAAAGTTCATCTTCATTTAGTTTACACCAATCGGCGCCTAATAATGAATATTCATAGTTATCTACTATTACATCTGGAAGTTTAGTCCAAGTTTTTTCTTTAAAGACGTATTTATACCCATCACTATAAGTTTCGGCTGCACCGCCACCATAAACAATTAGTGAGTCATTGTAAACATAACTTAAAGCTTGTGAGCGTAATTCCCCAGGAAATTCCGTTTCAACTTCGAATTTTTTTGTTTCTAAGTCATATGAATATAGTTTATTTGTATTTTTTCCGTTTATAGAACCAATACCGAAGTAAAGTTTATTATTATAAACTTCAGCTACAGTATTTTCTACAGTTAGAGGTAATGTTCCAATAACATTGATATTTAATTTATTTTCTTTTATTGTTAATTCTAATATATCAGATGAAGATTCATCTTTATTCGCAATATAATATAATTTATCTTTATAGTTAGCACTAGGGCCATAAGCTAGAGGATAATCATATTGAATTTGATCTAGTAATACATGTTCATTATCTTTTATTTCATATAAGTAGATATCTTTATGGGTTACTTTAGTACCACCATCTACTGGCAGACCACCAGGAAAGTTAGCACCACCACCAAAGACAAGTTTATTATCGATTACACCTTTTAGTAATCCAGCAGTTCCAATATTTTTTTCATAACCTTCTTGAGGAGCAACTACTCCAATTTTATTCCATTGTAATTTATACATAATGTACCTCCCTAAATTTTATAAAACGTTTACATTATTATGGTAAATAAAATGCTACAAATTGCAGCATTCTATTATATTTAATTTCTAAAATCAGCTTCTTTATCTACTAATACATAAACACTTGGATGTTTTTTCAATACAGTACAAGGAATACTTTCATCAACAATATCACTATCTATTAGATTTTTAATGGCAGCTTGTTTTTCTTTACCAAAAGCTAATAAAATAATGTGTTTAGCTTTCATAATATCGTTAATTCCCATAGTAACAGCTTGTTTAGGAACTAAATTTACATCATTATTGAAGAATCTTGAGTTTGCTTTGATAGTTTCTTCTTTTAAATCAATAACGTGTACACCGCTGTTAAACGGTGTTCCTGGCTCATTAAAACCTATGTGACCATTTCCACCAAGACCAAGTATTTGGACGTCTATAGTAGTGTTATTTAGCTCATTTTGATAGTTTTCTAATGCTTGGTCTAGATTTTCAGCACTAGCATCTGGAACATGAGTATTGTTTTTATCAATATCAATATGATCAAAGAGATTTACATCCATAAATTTATGGTAACTTTCTGGGTGATCATAGCTAATACCTACATATTCATCTAAATTATAACTTTTAATATTTTTATAACTAAAGTTTCCTTCTTTATGGTCTTTAATCATTTCTTCATAAAGATCTGTAGGTGTAGAACCAGTAGCTAAACCTAATGTAGAATTTTCATCAATTAAACTTTTTAAAATTTTGTATGCTTCTTTAGAAGCTTCTTTTTTTGTTTCGAATACTAAATATTTCATAAATAAAACTCCTTAAATTCTTAAAATTAGTCTTTTTTAAATACTTCTTTACCACGTGAAAAAGTACTTAATACTTCATAATCTGAATTTATAACTACAAAGTCGGCATCATATCCAACTTTTAATTTTCCTTTTCTATCTCCAAAACCAAGCATTTCTGCAGGATTTTTTGTACAAGAGTTAATCGCAGATTCTACAGGAACAAGAGCATCTTCGATAAGTACTCTTAAACCATCAATAACACGTAGTGTAGAACCAGCTAAGCGACCATCATCACGATGAGCACTACCATCTTCATATATTTCCATATTTTCACCACCAAAGTTGTAAGAACCACGTCCGCAACCTTTAGCACAAAGTGAATCAGTAATCATAATACCATGGTGTCTACCTTTAGCAGTAAAGTAAGTATTTAAGGCATCTGTAGTAGAGTGAATACCATCACAAATAACTTCACCATAAACATCATGAGCACGAAATGCAAAGCCGACTTGACCGCCATCACGGTGATGGAATCCTACCATACCGTTATAAACATGAGTTTGAGAACTTGCACCATTAGCGAAGGCTAAATAGCTTTCTTTATAATTACAAGCAGAGTGACCAAGACTAACACGAATACCTTGGCTAACTAAGTATTTAGTTAATTTATAATCAACATCTTTTTCACAAGCGATGGTAATTAATTTTATTAAATTATCACTAGCTTCTTGGAATTTTTTAAATTGTTCAATACTTGGAGTTTGAATGCAGCTAAGAGGTTGAGCACCACGTTTTTCTGCATCTAGATATGGCCCTTCAAAATGAATCCCTAATATTTCAGCACCTTCATAACCTTCACGATAAACTTTCGCAACATTAGCTACTGCTTTAAGAAGAACTTCTTCAGTTTGTGTAATAGTAGTAGGTAAGAATGATGTAACACCTTCACTTGGTATATTTTTTGTCCAATTACGTAAACCTTCTTCTGTAGCATCATTTGTGTCATAACCATAAGCTCCATGAGTATGTATATCTATAAAACCAGGTAAAACACGATTACTACCAAAATCATAATCAACTTTATCGAAGTGATCATAATCATAAACAGCAACTATTTTATTATCTTCAACTTCTAAAATAAGAGGAAGAAATTGGCTACTTGACCAAACTTTTTTACTTTTAATTAACATAATAACACCCCTTCTATTGTGGAAAATACTCTAGCCTCACAAAAAACATTTACTATTAAAATTTAATGTGTTAAATTTTTCCTTTATACTTATGGTAACACAAGAAAAGTAGTTTTGTAAAGTAGAAAAGTAAATGTTTTCAAAAAAAAGATTAAGGAGAAAATTAATAGAAAAGAAAAAATATTATAAGAAAACATAAAAACTAACCTTGTAAAATTAAGAAAGGTTAGTTTTTATATTATTTGATTTATAAAATAGATGAAATCTTAAAAGTAATAAAACTGAGAAATAGGTGGATGACTACTATTAGAATTTCATCAAAAAAAAATATTTACAGAGGTTAATTAATGAAAAAAACCCCTTGACTTTAAAAATAAGAGGTCTATAATAATATATGAAAATAAAGATGGTTTTTAGTAAATTATCTTTATTTTAATTTATTTATGTGAAGGATATAGTAATATTATGGATAAGAAAAAACTAACTTTTCTTGGTGTAATAATAACTATTGGGATTATCTTTGGTGACATAGGGACATCAGTTCTATATGTAATGAAATCATTTGTTAAAAACAGTGACGGTGCACTAAATGAAATGTTAATCCTAGGGTTTGTTAGTTTAATATTTTGGGTAATGACTTTACAAACAACAACAAAATATGTATTAATAGCACTAAGAGCAGATAACCATGGTGAAGGTGGAGTATTTTCACTTTTTGCATTAATAAAAAATAAAACGAGAAAAAGCGTAGTATTTTTAGCAATGTTAGGAGGAGCTACATTACTAGCTGATGGAATAATAACACCGGCCATAACAGTAACTTCCGCGGTAGAAGGACTACATGATATTTTTCCAAAATTAGAAACTGATGATGTAATAGTAATGGTATTACTTATTTTTATTTTCATATTCTCATTTCAACGTTTTGGAACTAAAAAAATAGGATCGCTATTTGGTCCAATAATGAGCTTATGGTTTTTATCATTGTTATTTTGGGGTAGTAGACAAATACTAACTAATCCAACTATTTTAAAAGCATTAAATCCTTATTATGCCTATAATTTATTAGTAACCCAACCAGGTATTTTCGTTCTATTAGG
>CAUUEM010000123.1:0-4204 GCA_963544045.1 uncultured Gemella sp.
TTTAAAATGGCATTTTCTCATTCATCATATACTAATGAAAAGCGAATAGCTAAACATTTAAATTATGAACGTTTAGAGTTTTTAGGTGATGCTGTTGTTGAATTAACAACAAGTGAATTTTTATTTAAAAAATTTCCAAACTTAGCAGAAGGTGAATTAACGAAATTAAGAGCATCGATTGTATGTGAAAAAACGTTAGTAAAATATGCATTACAATTAAATCTTGATAAGTGTATTTTCTTAGGTAAAGGTGAGGAAAAAATGGGCGGTAGAAGTCGAGCTGCTCTTCTTGCAGATATTTTTGAATCATTCACTGGGGCAATGTATTTAGAAGCGGGACTAGAGACTGTAAAAACATTTTTGAGTAATACATTATTTACAGAAGTTGATAGTTTTGAATACTTAAGTTTTGTAGATTATAAAACTATATTACAAGAATATGTTTCAAAAATTAAATTAGGTGCAATAGAATATACAGTTCTTGATTCTAGTGGACCGTCACACCTTAAAACTTTTACTAGTGCTGTAATTATTGATGGAAAACAATATGGTAGTGGAACTGCTAAAACGAAAAAAGAATCAGAGCAACTTTCAGCAAAAGCTGCTTTAGAAAAATTAGAATATAAAGAAATATAGAGAAGGAATTTATTATAGAATTAAGAAAGGAGAGCAAGATGAAATTATCGAAAGTAGAAATAACAGGATTTAAGTCTTTCCAGAAAAAAACAACTTTTGAATTTAAAAATAATTTAATTGGTGTTGTAGGGCCAAATGGTTCAGGAAAAAGTAATATAATTGATGCTATTCGCTGGGTTCTAGGTGAACAATCAGCCAAAAACCTTCGTGGTAGTAGCATGAAAGATGTTATCTTTTCGGGTACTGAAGATGTAAAGAGAAAAAACTTTGCAGAAGTAGCCGTTACTTTTAGTAATGCCGAAAAATCGTGTGAAATAAAAAGACGCCTTTATAGAAATGGAGATAGTGAATATTTTTTAGATGATAAACGTGCAAAATTAAAAGATATAACTAATGTTTATCTTGATTTAGGGATTAACAAGGAAAGTTATAGTATTATTACTCAAGGTAAAGTAGAAGACATTATATCTTCTAAGCCTGTTGATCGTCGTGCTATTATTGAAGAAGCCTCGGGTGTTTTAAAATATAAAAACAAAAAGAAAGAAACAAATGCTAAGTTAGAGAAAACTAATGATAATTTAATGCGACTTAATGATATTTTTTCTGAAATTAGTTCGCGTTATGAAATATTAGAAGAACAAAAAAATAAAACTCAAAAATATTTGGATTATTCTAAAGAATTAGAAGAAAAAGATATACTAATAAATATTTATAATATATCAGAATATCAAAAAAAACTAACTGTATTATTAGATGAGAAGAAAGTAATACAAGCTGAGAAGGAAGCTTTAGAAGCTAAACAAGAAGAATTAATCAAAGATCTTGAAAATGTTAAAAATAGCTTAGTGTCACTAGATAAAACATATATTAAATACCATGATGAAGAGTTAGAACTTGTTCAGAAAAAAGAGAGTCTTCAATCTGAACTTAACGTTATAGAAGAGAGAAAAAATAATAGAAATCTTCGTAGTGAAAAACTTGATGAGGACATATCATATCAACTTGAAAGATTAGGGAATCTTCAAGATAGATTAAAACAACGAGAACAAATAAAAGATGAAAATAAAAAGAAAATTAAAAAGCTAAATAAAGAAATAATAGATTTAGAAAATGGTGGAGAGTATAATCTTGAAACTATAGAAAATATAATTGAAGAGCTAAAAGATACATATTATAACCTGATTAATGAAGAAACAAGACTGGAAAATAGTATTGAATATACTCGTAAAAATCTAGAAAGTGCTGATGAAAACTACAAGGAATTGTATCAAAATATAGAAAGACAAAAAGAAGAATATAGTAGTAAGGTAAGTGAGTTAGAAACAGCAACTAATAAACAGAGTTCTTTAAAAGAAGAATTATCAAAAGTTGAATCAGACTTAGCAAAACTAACAGAAAAAAATATATTAATTTCTTCAACACAAAAAAATATAGATGAACAGTTAAATAAAGGATATAATTTTAAAAATAATCTTGAAAATCGTAAGAAATTTTTAGAAGATCAAATTAATAATTTAAGCTTTTATAATATCGGTGTAAAGGAAGTATTATCAAATAAAGATAGTATTGGTGGAGTACATAATAGTGTTGCTAATATTATTAGTTTTGATAATGAATATGCTACAGCACTAGATATAGCTCTAGGCCAAGCACAACAAAATATAGTAGTAGAAAATGAAACTACGGCTAAAAAGTGTATAGAACATTTGAAAAAATCAAATAAAGGTCGAGTTACATTTTTACCTCTTAAAAATATTAAAGCTAAAGTTATTTCGTCAGATATTTACAGCACTTTAATGAAAGAAGAAGGCTTTATTAATATAGCAGAAAACTTAGTAAGTGTTGAACCAAACTATAAAAATATAGTATCACACCTATTGGGATTAGTAATTATTGTTGATAATATGGATAATGCTAACCGCATAGCTAGAAAGATTAACTTTAGAAATAGAATAATAACACTAGATGGCCAAGTAATTAATAGCGGTGGTTCTATTACGGGTGGGGCTATCAATAAAAACAATAACTCATCAATCAAACATAAAGCGGAATTAGATGAATTAAGTAGCAATTTGAAAAAAATTGATGATAAAATAGCTAAATTAAAAGATGAAAAAAATCAAGTTACTTCTCAGCAAAAAGAGTTAATTGAGATTATCACAAAAAATAAAGAAATAAAAGAAGAACTAATTTTTAAAGTTAAAGAATTAGAGTTAGAAATAAATCATAAGAATTCAGAAATAAGAACTTTAACTACTAATATAAAACTAAATGAAAATAAATTATCAGACTACAAGAAAGATGATAATAGCTTCGAAAGTATCGAAAAATTAACTAATGATCTAGAGAAAATTAGAGCAGAATTAGTTGTTTTAGATAAGAGAATTAAAGAAGAAAATAATAAAAAACAAAATGCACAAAGTGCAGAGGAACTATATTTAGAAAAAATAGCAGAATTAAAAATAGAGAAATCTAAGCTAGAAGAAAATAATAAACATCTTCAAGAAACTATAGAGAATTTAACTTTAGATATAAAAGATACACAAGAGCAGTTAAATAGACTAGAAGCATCTAAAAATGCCGATTCACTAAGTGAAGAAGATGAAAAAGCAATACTAGAAAACAATTCTATGTTAATAAGTGAATATAGCGCAAGATTAACAACTTTAAAAACATTGTTATCTGACTTAGATATGGAAAAAACAGGATTGTTTAAACGTGAAAAAGAGATAACATCTTCTCAACAACGTAATAATGAATCTTTACGTGAGAAAATCGCAGAATTTGAAAAACTGACAGTTGCTCAAACAAAAATAGAAGTGAAAACAGATGAGTATTTAGAAAATCTAATTGAAAACTATAGTGTGACATACGAAAGTGTGGCACATAGGTTAACTGAAGAGAATATATCTGAAATCCCTTCTTACAAATCAAGAGTAATGAGTTTACGTCGTGAAATTGCAGAGCTTGGAAATGTAAACTTAAATGCTATTGAAGAGTTTGAAGAGACTAAGGAACGCTATGATTTCTACAATGAACAAATTACTGACTTGGTAGAGGCTAAAGAAAAGTTAGAAGAAACAATTGCCGAAATTGATAAAGAAGTTAAAGAACGTTTCTTAGAAACATTTGTTCAAGTAGCTGAGAACTTTAATACTATATTTAAAGAATTATTCAAAGGTGGTTATGCTGATATGACATTAGAAACACCGAATGATATTTTAAATACAGGCATAGTTATTGAAGCATCACCACCAGGGAAAAAACTTCAAAACTTATCACTTCTTTCAGGTGGAGAAAAGTCATTAACTGCGATAAGCTTACTATTTGCAATATTAAAAGTAAAAAATCCTCCTTTCGTAGTACTTGATGAGGTGGAAGCGGCACTTGATGAAGAGAATGTAAATAGATTTGCTAAATTCCTTAAAGTATATTCTGTAGATAATCAATTCTTAGTAATAACTCACCGTCGAGGAACTATGGAAGCAATGGATACATTATATGGTGTAACAATGCAAGAAAAAGGTATTAGTTATATTTTAGAATTAGAGTTGAAAGATGTAATAGA
>CAUUEM010000124.1:0-4187 GCA_963544045.1 uncultured Gemella sp.
TTAATTTTTCACTTGTTACAAATGATTCTCTTAATTTATTTACTACTTTTTCTTCGTCTTTTGTTAGTTTATATGGATTTTTTCTATCCACCGTTGGAAAATCACAAGACTTCATAGGATGCTCTTTTCCTCTTATAACCACTGTCTTTTTATCAAAATCAATTTTATCTAATAATGCTCTAGTTTGTAAATTAAACTCAGGATTTTTATCAATTACTTGTTTTTCTAATTTGAATTGAATAATAGCTATTGCTTTGTGCATTCTAGCTATTTGTAAAATCTCATGTTCACTATATTTTAATTCATCGTCTTTAGAAAGCTTTGGTAAAAATTCCTTACAAGGATCCTCTTTATAGTATTTCTCACTTAAATTCAGTAATCCTCTTAAAGAAATACCATATCTATCTTCAACGATATCTAAATTATCATATCTTGCACAAATACGAATAACATTTGCCATAGATATTCTATCACCTAGATATGCTCCTATCCATAACATATCGTGATTTCCCCATTGAATATCTAATGAGTGATAATTAAGCAATCTATCCATTATTTTATCAGGTAAAGGTCCTCTATCATACACATCTCCCACAATATGTAGATGATCTATAATAAGTTTATGAATGCTCAAAGATAGTTCTATAATAAACTTATCTCCCGCACCTAATTCAATAATGTTTTCTAAGATTTTTTCATAATAATCTTCTTTATCACGAGTTTGCATTTTATACAATAGCTCTTCAATAATATAATCAAAGTCTTTTGGTAATAACTTTCTTACTTTAGAACGCGTATATTTTCTTGCTGCTACTTGCGTTACCTCTAAAAGTCTCAATAATAAAATCTTTTGGTATTCTTTATATTCTGCAGTTGAAAATTCTTTTTTTAAAAGATTTAATTTTTCTTCTGGATAATATATTATAGTAGCCAGCAAGTTAAGCTCTTTTTTAGGAAGTCTATTCCCAAATACCTCCTTTAGCTTTTCTTTAATTACACCTGAACCGTTTCTAAGTATATGGTCAAAAGCTTCATATTCACCGTGAATATCACTTAGAAAATGTTCTGTCCCCTTAGGCAAAGATAATATTGCCTCTAAATTAATAATTTCTTTCGTTGTTTCATTTATATTTCTAAAATTCTCTGATAAAAGTTCCAGATGTTCCCTAGATATATTCATAATGTTCTCCTTGAAATCGTTTTATAAGATAATTCTACCACTTTTTTTAACTGATTTCAAATAGAAAATACACTTTTATTCTACATCCAAAGAATAAAAGTGTATTATATTTAAATTAAATTATCTTAATTCTCCAACGAATTCTTTCATTTCATTCATCTCTTCTAAAGTATCAGCAACAAGTACATACATAGTATTTCCTTGTAATTCTGCAAATGCTTCTGGCATTCTTAATACTGCTTTTAATTTACCTTGATATTTATTTCTAATATCCTCTTCTGAGTATCTATACTCCTTATAATCACGTCTTGTTGAAGCAAGACCATACTTAGAATCTAAGTTTAATTCTGCATTAGTTCCTTTCACTACTTCTGCATATAGTTTAAAGAAGTCATGTGAATGAGAATAGTTATAAACGTCGATAGCAAAAGCTCCTGCTGGACGGTTGTTATATTCTATTGCAATATAATCATCTTCTGTTTTAAAGAATTCAATATGGAAGAATCTTTCCTTCATACCAAATGCTTTAACAGCTTTTTCACCGTACTCTACTAATTTAGGATCTAGTTCTTTATCAATATAGTAAACCCAATCTATTGTATTATTATTTAATAACTCTAACGGTGTATAGTAATAAACAATACTAGTTGAGAATACAATATTCCCTTTAGCATCCACGATTCCGTCAAACGTTACAATATCAGATGCACTAACAAATGGCTCTAAGAAATAAGCAGTTTTTCCATCCCATTCATTTTTAAATCTTTCAACATCTTTTTTATCTTGTAGTTTAAACGTTGCAGCCGCACCTACTCCATTATCTGGTTTAGCTATTAAAGGAAGCTTTAATTTTTTTACACCTTTGTCAATATCTTTTTCTTTTTTCACTAAGAATCCAGGGACTACAGGTACACCCGCTTTTTCAAAGTATTTTTTCATTTCAGATTTATGCTTAGTTTTTTTCAAATCACGTTCTTTTAGACCGTAAACATTAAACTGCGTACGTAAAGCAGCATCTAATTCCATCCAGTGTTCATTTTGTGATTCTATTCTGTCAATAGGTCCATGTTTATGGAATAAAAATGCTACTGCTCTTTTTACTTCTTCAACATCATCTAAGCTATTAACTCTAAAATACTCTGTTAAAACATCTTTTAATCTGTCATCAAGTTGGTCATATGGTTCTTCTCCAATACCAAGAACATTAATCCCTTGATTTTTTAACTCAATTGAAAATTTTTGAAAATTGTGTGGGTAATATGGTGATATAACTATGTAATTCATAACTGTGTCCTCTCTTCTTTCCTGTTTATTAACTATAAATTTAATTTATCTAAAAAGTATGGCATTTGTATTCTCCACCATGGCCAGTCGTGGGCAACATCTTCTCCCCAAACATCAAACCAAGCTGGAATATTTTTCTCTTCAAATGCTCGTTTTAAACTGTAAAATGATGGTAGACCGTCTTGTTCCCAAGGTCCAAGTCCAGTACAAACAATAATATCCGCAGCACGATAATGATCAATAAACCAACCATCATTTTGCTTCCAAATATTATCACTTGGAGAATTTCGGAAAATAAGTTCATCATTTCCATATTCTCCTACAAAGAATCTCGCATCATAAACACCGCTAAGCGCAATTACTTTTCCAAACACATCTGGATGTTGTAAGAAAATATTAAATGAATGATATCCTCCCATGCTACATCCTGTTGCCATCATTGGCCCAAACCAACCTGTCTTATGTTTTATAAATGGAATAGCTTCTTCTATTACATATTTTTCATATTGTGTATGAGCCAAAGCTCTATCATGTCCAGCTTTCCAATCACATAACCATGATTCACTATCTATACTAGATAATGTGAAAAATTGAACCTTTCCTGCATTAATAAAGTCTGCACACGCATCTATCATACCAAAATCATAATATTCATTGTGAGTTCCTCCAGATGAAGGGAAAACTACTATTGGTAATCCATCATGTCCATATCTATTTAATACCATTTCTCTTCCTAAGTTACCACTATAGTGGCTTAAATTTTCTATATTCAAATCTTAATCTCCTATCTTTATTATAATATTTCTACCATTCTTCACTGATAAATCTTAGGCATTCTGGTAAATATTTTGCCCAACATTCTTCACTATGTTCTCCATCAGCAACAACATTTAATTTAATATTTTTAGTAGGTAAACCTGCATCAATTAGTTGTCTATAATAGTCTAACGATGTACTAATATAAGACTGCTTTATATTTCCATATGTTAGCTCTCTATCAGTATCATCACCTTCATTGGTTCCAACTTCTATATAAACTTTTTGATTTTCTAACTTATGTTTTGCAATATATCTGTCAAACTCAGCTTTATTAAGCCAGTTAGCAGATGAAAATATTCCTAATGCTCCAACTTTATCTTTATGCTCAAGTCCAATATATTGTGCTATATTTGCACCTAGTGAACTTCCAATCATTGCGGTATACTCTTTTTCAGGCTTGGTACGGTATGTTTTATCAATAAAAGGTTTTACTACCTTAACAAAAAAATCAGCATACTCGCTCCCTTTCCCACCTAATGTTAGACCAAATGATAATAACGGCACATTTGAAAATCTCCATGGTGCGTATTCATTCATTCGTCCCTCATTATCGTTATCTATTCCGACAATAATCATACGTGGCATATCAGGATTTCTCTTAATTGCCGGTATTACTTTCCAAGAATGTCCACTAAAAGATTCACCGCTATAAAAAACATTTTGACCATCATTCATATAAACAACAGGATAACTTCTATCTAAATCTTCTGCATATCCTTTAGGTAATAATACCCTTATTCTACGGTTTTTTCCAGTGTAAGGAACCTTTAGCTGATGCTCCTTCATTTCTAAATAAAAATATGAATCTTTTTTCATTAATAATGTCCTTTTTTTTATTTTATAATTTATTAATATCAATTCTACAATAATATTTTTTAAAAAGCAAGTAATAGTATGTTATTTT
>CAUUEM010000125.1:0-4162 GCA_963544045.1 uncultured Gemella sp.
GATACTTCATTCATAACCGCTTCTTTTATTACCATATTATTTTGTGAAGTCACAAATGTTTGAATAGGCTGACGTTCTTTAGGTGGTGTTTCAATTACTGATAAATCTCTAATTCCTATTAAACTCATATGCAACGTTCTAGGAATTGGTGTTGCACTTAGTGTTAAGACATCTACTGTATTTTTTAGATGTTTAATTTTTTCCTTATGTTTAACACCAAAACGCTGTTCCTCATCAATTATTAGTAAACCTAAATCATTGTACACAAACTTATCATTTAAAAGTTTATGAGTTCCAATCATAATATCGATTTTACCTTCTTTTAGTCGCTTGCATATATTGGTAATATCCTTAGCTGTATTAAATCTACTGACTACTTCTATGTTAATAGGGAAATTTTCAAAACGATTAACAAAATTATCATAATGTTGTTCAGCTAAAAGAGTAGTTGGTACAAGTACAGCAACTTGCTTACCATCCATTACTGCTTTAAAGGCGACACGCATAGCCACTTCTGTCTTACCAAAACCTACATCTCCGCACAATAAACGATCCATCGGACGCTCTTTTTCCATATCTCGTTTAATCTCTTCTGTAGCTTTCAATTGATCATCTGTTGGAACAAATGGAAAGTCCGTTTCAAATTCATACTGCATACTTCCATCTGGGCTATATGCATATCCTGAACTAAGTTCTCTTTTTATATATAACTTAATTAAATCTTCTGAAATATCTTCAATTTCTCGTCGAACTTTATTTTTAACCTGTTGCCATTTTTTAGTACCTAGCTTATTTAAAGCAGGTTTTCTGTTATCTGTAGAGGCTGTATATTTCTGTATATAGTTCATATTATTTATATCCACATAAATAATATCTCCACCGTCATAAACTATTTTTAAAAAGTCTTTATATACTCCGCCTACTTCTACATTTTCAATACCTTCATATAAACCAATACCATGACTAACGTGAACAATATAGTCACCTACATTTAATTCCTGATAATTTCTAATTTTTTCAGAGTTAGTATATTTAAAATTTAAACGACGTTTTTTTCTCTCTTCTTTTGTAAATAGTTCTCTAGGAGTTAATAAAAATATTTTATTTTTTTTATCTTCAAAACCTTTTAAACGGAACTTGTTGATATCAATAAATATTTTTCCTTCTTTAATCCCATAGTAAATATCATCATAAAAATAATTATCAAACAGTATTTTCTCTACATAATCTTTTTGTTTTTGAGTATTTAAAGAAATAAGCACCTTATAATTTTCATTTAGTTTTTCTCTTATTTCTTTTGCTAAAAACTCTTCACTAGAATAATATGCTAAATCTCTAATATCAAGATTATAGTTTTTCTCAATTATCTTCTCATTTAATTTTAACGTTGATAAATAGAACTTAACTGTATTTATATTTTGAAGTTTTTCAAAAGCGTGGCTATCAATTACTTCTTGGAATATATAATTTCTATTAATTTCCTGCAAATTAGTTAAGAAATATTCTCGAAGCGCTTCTATTTTTTCCAATATTTTATGATAATTATCAAAGAAAATAATTGTATTCTCATCAAGATAATCAATTATACTAAATGGTGTTTTATATATTAAATTAGAAAAACTCTCTAGACTACTAAAGTCACCTGTAGCATGATATAATTCAATCTTTTCCTTTAGATACTGATTAATATCTTGATAATTTTCTAATTCTTTCAGTTTTCTGTCATTAAGCTTTTCTTGTAATTTTCCTACAACTACATCTTTTTCTTCACTAGTTAAGAAAAAGTCACTTGTAGGATATATTTCTATCTTATCTACTTTTTTTAATGACTTCTGAGTACTTTCATCAAATAGTCTTATACTATCAAGCTCATCATCAAAAAAGTCTAACCTAACCGGTTTTTCGCTTAACGGGCTGAAAATATCAACAATACTTCCTCGTTTAGAAAACTCACCTACTACATCAACACTTTCAACCTTTTTATATCCCATATTTATAAGTTTCTTTTGTAAGTCATTAAAACTAATTTCCGTATCTAAATTAATCTCAAAACTATTATCTTTAAAGTCTTTAGGATTTTTTACAGTTCTATAAATAGCTTCAATTGGAATAATTATAATACTAGGTGTTTTAGTTACAATATTCTCTAAAACTTTTATTGAATTTTGCATTAAATCATTACTTTTTGTAGTATATCGTTTTAATATATCTATTTCAGGATATATATATGTCTCTTCTTCAAATTCGCATATAATAGAAAATAATTCTTCTGCTTCAGCCTTATTTTGTGTGAATACTGTAGTGATTTTATTATTTTTTTTAAATTCATTATAGATTTCTAAAGCACGTGTAGTAATATTTTGCCCAAAAACTCCTATATTATTTAATTTTTTATCAAAATTTAAATCAACTATATTTAATAGAGTTTCTTTTAACATGATACCTCCTCTTTCCAACGACAAATAGCAGGAACAAACCTCTACTAAGATAATATTAGTTTACTCGCTGCATTGTTTTTATTAATTATATTTATTCATTAATTCCACGAAGTTCATTTTTGAGAAGTCTTCGATACAATTAATACTCTTTGAGTATATTTTTTCAATTTCAACCATTTCATCTTTCGAAAAGCGACCAAGTACATAGTCAACCACTTTCATCGGTGGAGTTGGTCTATCTATTCCAATTTTTAAACGATTGAATTTTTCTGTTCCAAGATGACTAATTATACTCTTAATACCATTATGGCCTCCACTGCTTCCTTTTGCTTTTAATTTGAAGTTGGCAGTTTTTGTATCTAAATCATCATATATAACTAAAATATCTTCAATATCAATTTCAAAATAATCGTAAAACTTTCTTAATGCTTCACCAGATAGGTTCATATATGTAGTTGGTTTAACTAATATATATTTTTCTCCATTATAGTGTATCATAGCATACTCAGCATTAAACTTATTTTTATCAAAACTTACACCCCATGATTTTGCTAATTCATCAAGAATCATAAAACCTATGTTGTGTCTAGTATTCTCATATTGCTTACCGGGATTACCTAACCCTACTATTAGTTTCATTTAATTCCTCTTTTCCTTTACTATCGAATATAAACAGAAGGCAACGACCTCGCTGCCTTCTTATATAATATATTAATTTTAAGTATTACTCAAATAGAACACTTACTGGCTCATTGTGGTGAATTCTATAGATAGCTTTAGCTATTAGATCTCCTACGCATAATGGAACCATTTTGTCTAATTTTTTCTCCTCTGGGATATGAATAGTATTAGCGTAAACTAATTCTTTAATTGGAGAATCTTCAATTCTTTCTAATGCTTGTCCACTTAATACAGCATGTGAGCAACTAGCGTAAACTTCTTTCGCTCCTCTTTCTTTAAGAGCTTTTGCTCCAAGAGTTATTGTTCCTGCTGTGTCAATTATGTCGTCGATAAGAATACAAGTTTTCCCTTCGATGTTACCAACAATATTCATTACTTCGGCTACATTTGGTTTTGGTCTTCTCTTATCGATAATAGCGATTGGCGTATTTAATGCATCTGCTAATTTTCTCGCACGTGTAACACCACCATGGTCTGGTGAAACAACTACTACATCTTCCATATCAGGAATTTTGTTTTTAAAGTAGTTTGCAATAATAGGTGCTGCCATTAAATGATCTACTGGTATATCAAAGAATCCTTGAATTTGAAGTGCGTGAAGATCAAGTGCAATTATTCTATCTGCACCTGCAACTTGTAATAAGTTAGCAATTAATTTAGCAGTAATTGGCTCACGGCTTCTTGCTTTTCTATCTTGACGAGCATATCCATAGTAAGGGATAACTACGTTAATTGTATCTACAGATGCACGTCTTAATGCATCAATCATAATTAATAAAGTCATTAAATTATCATTAACTGGATCACTAGTTGATTGAATTACGAAAACTTCGCATCCACGAACACTTTCCTCTATATTGATAGAAACTTCGCCATCACTGAACTTTTTAACACTACATTTGCTAAGTTCTATACCTAATGATTTTGCTACTTCTTGAGCTAACGGGATATTAGCATTTAATGAAAACAGCTTTAATGGTTTATCTACAAGCATATTAAATTTTCTCCTTAAAATTTGGTTCGATAGTAATACATGTGTATTC
>CAUUEM010000126.1:0-4146 GCA_963544045.1 uncultured Gemella sp.
TGTCCAGCAATTGATATTAATACAAAAATTACAATAGAAAAATAATAAGGAGAAATAATTATGAGTTGGTTAAATTTAGAAGGAAAAACAGTAGTAGTAACAGGTGGAGCATCAGGTATTGGGGCAGCAGTAGTTGATGAATTCTTAAATCAAGGATGTAACGTAGTAGTAAGTGACTTAGCAGAAAAAGAATCTGATAATGATAAATTACTATATGTTAAATGTGATGTAACTAAGAGAAGCGATGTTAAAGAAGTTGTAGCTAAAACTTTAGAAAAATTTGGAACAATCGATATCCTTGTAAATAACGCTGGAATTAATATTCCTCGTTTATTAGTAGATAAAAATGATCCTGAAGGGAAATATGAGTTTAGTGACGAAGTATACGACAAAATTATGGATATTAACGTAAAAGGTCTTTTTATCTTCTCTCAAGAGGTTGGACGTGTACTTGTAGCTAAAGGTAGTGGTGTAATAGTAAATATGTCATCAGAATCTGGTTTAGAAGGATCAGAAGGACAAAGTATTTATGCAGCAAGTAAAAATGCTGTAAATTCATTAACACGTTCTTGGGCAAAAGAATTAGGAAAACAAGGAGTAAGAGTTGTTGGAGTAGCACCTGGTATCTTAGAAGCAACTGGACTAAGAACATTAGCTTATGAAGAGGCATTAGCTTATACTCGTGGTGTAACAGTAGAACAAATTCGTGCAGGATATACAAGTACAAAAACTACTCCATTAGGACGTGATGGAAAATTATCAGAAGTAGCAGATTTAGTTGCTTATATAGCAAGTGATAGAGCTAGCTATGTCCATGGCGTTACATATAATGTAGCAGGTGGAAAAACAAGAGGATAATATGTTTAGTTGGAGTATATATTATATGCTCCAACTTTATTTAGTAGAAAAGAATAGTTTGTAAAGAAAATGTTTATAGACTATAATTAAATATGTAAAAGAATAACAATATAGGAGGCGACTATGGAAATTAAGGCGGTATTATTTGATATGGATGGCCTAATGGTCGACACAGAAAGTCTATCTACAGAAGCTTTTATAAATTCAGCCAAAGTACAAGGTTATAATATGACTAAAGAGGAAACTTTGAAAGTTTTAGGATTTACTAAAGCAAATATTTATCAATTTTGGATTGATTATTTTCAAGGAACAAATGTAGATGGGAAAAAATTGGTAGATGATCATTATGAATATATTGAAAATGTTTTGTATACAGTTGGCCCAGAAAAAATGCCTTATGTGGAGGAATTATTAAAATATTTAAGAGAAAATAATTACAAAATTGCAGTTGCTTCTTCATCAGATACGGCAGATATTAAAAATAACTTAGAAAAAACAAAGTTAGAAAAATATATAGATGAGATAGCTAGTGGAGCAGAGGTGGAAAATGGAAAGCCTGCTCCAGATGTATTCTTATTAGCTGCTAAAAGATTAGGTGTAGATGCAAAAGATTGTTTAATTTTAGAAGATTCAAAAGCAGGGATAAAAGCTGGAAAAGCTTCAGGTGCGATGGTATTTATGGTTCCGGATATGTTTACTGTAGATAAAGAATGTGAAGATACAGCAGACAGAATATTAACAAACTTGGGAGAAGTAATAGAAATATTGGAGGGTAAAAATGAGTAAAATATTATTAGATAGTGCAGATATTAATAAAGCAAAAGAAATAGCTAAATATTACAGTATAGCAGGGATAACAACAAACCCAAGTATACTATCTAAAATAGATAAACCTTTAGAAGAAAAGTTAGCGGAAATTAAAGAGTTTGCTTATGATAAGTATGAAATTCATGTTCAAACGACTGAAAATTCTGCACAGAAAATACTAGAAGAAGCGAAGGTACTAAAAGCATATTTTGGAGAAACATTTTTTATAAAAATTCCAGTAACCAAAGAGGGACTAGAAGCTATTAGGCTTTGTGATAAAGAGGGGATTAATGTCACTGCAACGGCAGTATTATCTGCGATGCAAGCATTAGCTGCAGCAAAAAATGGTGCGAGTTATGTAGCTCCTTATGTGAATAGATTAGAAAATATTGGACAAGATGCAGAAGAAGTTATTGTTGAGATAAAAGAATTATTGAAAGATTATAAAACAGAAATATTAGCGGCAAGTTTTAAAAATGTTAAACAATTCAAAAATATACTTCTTTGCGGTGCAGAAGCGGCAACAGTTTCCCCAGACGTATTAGAAACAAGTATTTGGCATCCATATACCGATAAATCAGTAATTGATTTCGAAAAAGATTGGGAAAGAAAATTTAATAGTAGTAAAGTAGTAGATGCTTTGAAATAAATAAAAAACTCCTTATAGTTTTAAGGAGTTTTTTTGTTATGTTCGGATATTTGTTGACTATCTTCTTGTTTGTATATATAATTATATTATCGTATGTTTAAAACGGTGGAACCTTTGAAAACAGCTAAGGTAATACCGTTTTTTTCCGAATAATTAATCAAACTGATGAAGTAATATTTTAAGGAGAAGTCTATGTTAGGTTTTGTTTTTGATGTTGATGATACGTTGTATGAACAAATAGTTCCATTTAGAAATGCATATAATAAATTGTTTGAGCACAAAGTTGATATCGAGAAGTTGTATTGTTTAAGTAGGTACTATAGTGAGGTAAAATATGAAGATTCAAGAAATGGAAATATGACTGTTGATGAATATCACATTTACCGAGTTAAACAAGCGGCAAAAGATTTAAACATTATATTAAGTGATGAAGAGGCACTAAATTTTCAGAAAGAATATAAGAAAAATCAAGGCCGTTTAGAAATGACGGAACTAACAAAAAGTATCTTAGATTATTCCCTTGGAAATAATATTAAGTTAGCCGTTATTACAAATGGGCCAAGTGATCATCAATGGTCAAAGGTAAAGGTACTAGGTGTAGAAAATTGGATACATAAAGATAATATTATAGTTTCTGGAGACCTTGGTATAAATAAACCTGATAAAAGAATTTTTGAACATGCAGAGAAAAAATTAAATTTAAATAAAAACAAGTTATTCTTCATAGGTGATTCATTGGAAAATGATGTTATAGGGGCTAATAATGCCGATTGGAATATCATTTGGATAAACCGTTACAACCAAAAACTACCTAAAGGTGCTAAAGTGTATAAAGAAGTCAAAAACAATGAAGAATTATTTATAGAATTGAAAAAGATAGCTAAGAAAAGTTTATAAAGTTTATGTAATTATAGTTTTATGATAAAATTATACTATAAATTAAAAATTTGTTATTATTATAACCAAATATAAAGGAGACCATAAGTATGAAACTAGCACTATTTAATTTAAGAGAAGATGAAAAAAGTGCATTAAATAATTGGATTGCTGCACATCCTGAAGTGGAAGTTGATGTACATTCAGAAGAGCTAACAGCTAGTAATAAACATTTATTAGAAGGTAAAGATGGTGTAGTTCTTGCCCAAAATAAACCTTTCGAAAAAGAAGTTTATGAATACGCAAAAGAGCAAGGGATAAAAGTATTTGCTACACGTTCAGCAGGATTTGACATTTATGATTTAGAATTAATGAAAGAATTGGATATTAAAATGACTAATGTTCCTTCTTATTCTCCAAACGCAATTGCTGAGCATGTACTAACAACAGCTTTAAGAATTAGTAGAAATACTAATAAAATCCAAAGAAATGTAGAAAAACACAATTTCACATGGAATCCTGGTATCTTATCAAGAGAACTAAGAACATTAACAGTAGGTGTAATAGGAACAGGTAGAATTGGAACACAAGTAGCTAGACTATTTAAGGCTTTAGGTTCAAAAGTACTAGGCTATGATATTTATCCTAATGATGCTGCTCGCGAAGTATTAGAATATGTTGACAACATTGATAATCTTATTACTAATTCAGATATTATAACTATCCATATGCCAGCTATAAAAGACTATAATCATATGGTAAATGATGAATTTTTATCAAAAATGAAAGATAACTCTATCTTGTTAAATGCGGCAAGAGGTATGTTAGTTGATACTAAAGCATTACTACGCGCACTTGATAGTGGAAAAGTGTTAGGTGCGGGATTAGATGTTTATGAAAATGAAGGTAAATATGTGCCTAAAAACTTCGAAGATAAAGAATTTGATGATGAATTA
>CAUUEM010000127.1:0-4081 GCA_963544045.1 uncultured Gemella sp.
ATAGAATATATTTGTGAATTGAAAATTGATGGTCTTGCAATTTCAATAAATTATGTAAATGGAAAATTAATAAGTGCAGCAACTCGTGGTGATGGAACAGTTGGTGAAGAAGTTACTGATAATATTAAGACTATATTTTCTATTCCAAAAGTATTAAAAGAAAATAAAACTTTTGAAGTCAGAGGTGAGGTATATTTACCTAAGAAATCATTTAATATTTTAAATGAAGAACGTAAAGAGAATAATGAAGTATTATTTGCAAATCCAAGAAATGCAGCAGCAGGTTCATTAAGACAATTAGATTCTAAAATTACTGCCCAAAGACGATTATCAGCCTTTATATATTCGGTAGTAGGTGATAATACTATTGAATCACAATTACAAGCATTAAAGACTGCAGAAGAATATGAATTGCCTGTAAATAATAATTATAAGCTTTGTAAAAATATTGACGAAGTAATAAATTATATAGAATATTGGGATATAAATAGAAAAAATTTACCTTATGAAATTGATGGTATTGTAATAAAAGTAAATTCATACAGTCTTCAAGAAGAGATTGGCTATACTCAAAAAAGTCCTAGATGGGCAACTGCATTTAAGTTTCCAGAAGAAGAATTAGCTACAAAATTATTAGATGTAGAACTAAGCGTGGGACGTACTGGAATTGTTACACCTGTAGCACAACTAGATCCTATTGTAATTTCTGGCTCTACTGTATCGAAAGCATCATTGCATAATAAAGATGTAATAGATGAACTAGATATTCATATTGGAGATATGGTAATAGTAAAAAAAGCAGGGGAAATAATTCCAAAGGTTGTTAGAGTATTAAAAGAATTAAGATTAGAAAATTCTGAGAAATATATAATGCCTAATCGATGCCCTTCTTGTAATAGTGAACTTGTCTCAAAGAAAGATGATCCATTTATTAGGTGTGTTAATCCTGAATGTCCTGAACAAAATATAAGAAGGATTATCCACTTTGCATCGAGAGATGCTTTAAATATTGAAGGATTGGGTGATAAAGTAGTAGCTACTCTTTATGAGCAAGGTATTATTTCTCATACAATAGATTTATTTTCTTTAGAGAGAGAAAAATTAATTAATTTGGATAGGATGGGAGAAAAATCTGTAGATAATCTATTAACAGCAATTGAGAACTCTAAGAATAGTACTTTAGATAAGGTTATTTATGCACTAGGTATTTTAAATGTTGGGAAAAAAGCTGCTAAAATACTTGCTGAAAAGTATTTAAACTTAACAACTTTAATGACGGCGACTGTTGATGAATTAATTAATTTACCGGATATTGGTTTAATTACAGCAGAATCAGTTATTGACTTCCTATCTAATGAAATAAATATTAAATTTATAAATGATTTAATTTCAATAGGTATGAATCCTCAATATGAAGTTCAAAAAATTGAAGATGATAATATATTTAATGGGAAAACAATAGTTTTAACAGGAAAATTGGTTGAATTAACACGAAATGAAGCAAAAGAGTATCTGGAAAAATTAGGAGCAAAAGTAACAGGAAGTGTAACAACAAAAACTGATTTAGTTTTAGCAGGGGAAAAAGCAGGTTCTAAATTGGTAAAAGCAGAACAATTAGGTATTCAGGTAATAAGTGAAGAAGAGTTTATTTCTATGTTAGGAGAGAAGAAAGTAAATGGATAATAAGTTACCGTATAAAGTCTTTGGTTTGGTAATAGCATTTGTTTCAATAATTACTTTTTTTATAATGAATTATAATGCTGTTCCCGTATCATTTATATTTTTTACATTAAAACTCCCATTAACACTAGTATTTTTTACATGTTTCTTTTTGGGAGCAATTATAGCAAGTATTTTTTGGTACCAAAGATATAAAACATTAGAGAGAAAATATGAAAGAACATCTAAATTATTATTTAGTAAAGAAAAATTAGAAGATGAATAGTTATTTAATTATAATGATAGATTAGGAGAATAGAGGCGAAAAAATGGGACTTAAATATAATTGGAATTATCCCCAATATGATGAAACTTTTTTGAATGATTTAAAAGAATATAATATATCGGAAAATATTGCTAAAATACTTGATTCTAGAGGTATTAATAAAATTGAAGAAGTAAAGAAATTTTTTTCTGATGATTATGAGGAAGGGTATGATCCTTTTTTAATGCATGATATGAAACGTGCAGTTGAAAGAATAAATAATGCTATAGAAAATGAGGAAAAAATACTTGTTTATGGTGATTATGATGCTGATGGAATTACTTCTACTGTTCTACTAGTAGAAACTTTAGTTTCGCTAGGAGCTGATGTATCTTCATATATTCCAAATCGTTTTGAAGAAGGATATGGTCCTAATAAAGATGCTTTTTCTAAAATAATCAAATCAGGAATTAGTCTTATTATTACTGTGGATAATGGTATAGCAGGAGTAGATGAAGTAGAATTAGCAAATAGCCTTGGTTGTGATGTTATTATTACTGATCACCATAAAATTCAAGATGAAATTCCAAAAGCATATGCAGTTATTCATCCAGAGCATCCAGAGGGGCAATATCCATTTGGTAAATTAGCTGGAGTAGGTGTGGCTTTTAAATTGGCACATGCATTGTTAGAAATATATCCAGATTTTTTACTAGATTTAGTAGCTATTGGAACTGTTGCAGATATGGTATCTCTTACAGATGAAAATAGAATATTTGTAAAGCAAGGAATAGAGTTACTAAATGAAGATCCACGTATTGGAATTAAAATGTTATTAGAATTATCTAATATTACAACAAATATTGATGAACAAACTATCGGTTTTTATATTGCACCTAAGCTGAATTCAATAGGAAGAATGGATAGTGCAAAGGTAGGATTATCATTTTTAATGGCAGAAGATGCTTCTGTTGCTAAGTCTTTAGCAGAACAAATCGAAGAATATAATGTTCAAAGAAAAGAGGTAACGGAAAATATTGTTAAGGATGTTATTGAAACAATAGAAAATAATGATGTAAAAAATAAGAGTGTAATAATGGTCTCTGGAGATTATCATGAAGGAGTACTAGGTATTGTTGCTTCTAATATTGCTGAGAAATATCAAAGACCTGTACTTATTATGAATAATAAAGAAGGTATATTAAAGGGGTCGGCAAGAAGTGTATTTGAATTTAATATATACACTGCAATTAATAAAATAGGAGATAAATTTATTGCTTATGGTGGGCATACACTTGCAGCTGGATTTTCTTTTGATGAGCAGAATTTTAAAGAAATAGAAAAAACATTATGCAATGAGTTTGATGAGTATAAGAATAATAATGAACTAAAATCAACCAAAAACATAGATATAGTGAGCAGCTTAGAAGAAGTAAGTTATCAATTTTTAAATTCATTGGAAGTATTAAAACCGTTTGGAATGGATTTTGAAAAACCAAATATTTTATTAGAGAATGCAAAGGTAATAGAAAAAGTTTATTTTGGTGCAGATAAACAGTATTTACGTTTAACTATTACTGATGAAGTAGGAAATTTAGAATGTATTAGTTTTAAGGACAATATGATATTTAAGGATATAAATGTCAATGATACAATAGACTTACTTTGTACTTTAGATAAAAATTATTTTAATGGTAGAACGAAATTACAAGCATATATCATTGATATGCAAGTTAAAGAGTTTCTTTTTGAGGATTTAAGATATACTAACTTTGATGAAACGACAATTTGTATAGATTCATTAAAATTATCTAAAGATATTGATAATAAACAAAGTAATTATTATTGTTATAAAGATTTAGATGATATCGATACAGAATATTCTAATATCTACCTTTTAGACATACCACATTCACTAGAAGATATTAACAAAATTTTAGAATTAAAACCTAAAAAAATATACTTGATTTGTAATGACAAGCAAATTATGTCAGAATTTTATAAAATTGATAAGTCAAGATTAGTAAAGCTGTTTAATATTGTATTAAATGCACCAAATAAACAAGTAAATATTACTCAACAATTAGATTATTTACTAAGTTTACTTAAGACAAATATTAATAGTTTAAAGATTATGATTCAAATTTTTCAAGAATT
>CAUUEM010000128.1:0-4080 GCA_963544045.1 uncultured Gemella sp.
CTACAGGCGTACGTACAGGTGGTATCGGTAGCACTGGCACAATGTAAACTACATACAATTCTGAATAGAATGGTGAAAGCCGCTCAACTGACGTTGGGCGGCTTTTTGGTGCAATAAATAGTTTTATTTAAAAAGATAAAATTGATAATATATAATATATTTTTATAAATGAGAATAAAATGAAATATATTTATGAAGAATTTATGAACTCTTAAAAGTATAATAATATATTACTGATAAAATAATATAGGAGAAAAGTTATGTAAGTTATTTGTAGATTTATAATAGCTCTATTATTAAATAAAGATATGTTTCTTAATAAGTTTAACTTTTATTGTTGGTCTAAATAATATTGTTTTAAGATTATTTCCTAGAAGTTATATTTTACAATTTAATAAATTAATATGATTCATAACACACATTTGTGTGATTAATATGATTAAGTATAAGCGGATTCGCAAAATACTTTATATGTAATAAAGAGTATTTCTGTTGTGAAAATAATTATTTTAAATGGGAGTATATAGTGAACAACATTAATTATAGTGGAATCGAAAATATATTTATCAATACCTTGAATAAATTAGATTATCAAGAATTATCAAAGCTAAGCATTTTTTTGGAAACCCATTCTAAACAAATTAATAAAATTAATGATGTATATATAAAAAAAATTAGGAAAATAAAAAAGTTAGGATCATTTTCAACTTTAAATATTTCCTTCTTTGGTGAAACCAATGCTGGAAAATCGCTAATTTTGGAGACATTAAAAATGCTTTTTGGTGGGGAAGTTAAAGATTCAGATACTATTAATTTGATTGGAGAAGGGCTTAGAGATACGACTCAATCTATTATAAGATATAAATTTTCTTTCAATAATAATAATATCATAATTAGAGATACACCAGGAATTGAAGGTAATGAAAAAAAGTACACTGATATTATTAATGAAAGTCTATCACAGTCTCATGTTATTTTTTATGTATTACGTGGATCAAAGATTCCAGATAGAAATACATTAGAAAGAATAAAAAAATATATGAAATCAGATACTGAGGTGTATTTAATTCATAATATTAGTTTTTTAGGTCATACAAAAGTTAATGAAGATAAATCAAAAAGATATTTAGAATTTGAGCAGAGAGTTAGTAATGAATTACAAAATCAGAAAAAAAATTTACATATAAAACTAGACCAGTTATTTACAAGAATTTTTAGAAATCAATATAAAGGTATGCATTATATATTTGGTTTTATGGCATTTGCTGGTGCAGTATATAGTTTCAATAAAGAAACTTATGATGACATTTTAATCTCACCTTCCATAAAGAAAAAAATTAGCAAACTCCTATATGAAGTAGATAATCAATATAATAGTCTAATTAAATATAGCAACATATATCAAATTTCCACTACATTAGGTACAATTTCTGATCTATCACATGACAAAATTATCCATAGCTTAAAATTAAAGTTAAGAAACACTGTAGATGATTTATATTTAGAAGTTAAAAAGAAAGAACGATTAAGTGTTGGATATAAACAAAGTATGGAAGATCTTTCCGATAAATTATCTAAGCTAGAAAATCTATTTAGTGATATTCCATATCAAATAAGAAACTCTATAAAAAAAGCTGTACGTAATGTTTGTACTCGCTATCAAGATGTGCTTGAAAAAAATATAAAGAGCTCAGATGGTTATTTTAATAAAAATGATTTTTATAAATTCATTGAAAACATTAAAGATGATTTAGAAAATGACTTAACTAGAGAAATTAATAAAGCTATTAATAATCTTACTAAAAAATTAAAAAAAAATGTTTTGGACTTAAAAGAAAAACTATCTGATGATATAAAATTTAACCATAAATATAGAAATATAGAGATAGATTTTGATTTTAAAGAAATTCTAGATAGTTTTGATGAAATTTTTTCAAGTGTACTTAAAGGTATTGGTACAGCATTAACAGCTTTATTTTTAACTAATCCGTTAACTGCTGTTATTGCTTTTGGAGTTAGCATATTAGGCTCTGTAATTTCATTTTTTTTAGGAAAGAAAAAGAGAATTAATAAAGCTTTATATCAAGTAAATAATTACTTTGATAAATTAATAGGCGAGATTGTTAAACGATTATTAGATAGTGATGAAATTAATAAATTAGAAAATCATATAAATAATATTTTTTTAGGTATAGAAGATGATATTAATTTACTTAAGGAGCAATTTGAATCTGTAGTAAAATTTTTTGATTCAATAGGATTAACATTAAAGGCTGAATCTAAGAAAGTAGGGATTATTCTATGATATCAACAAAGAGTTATGAGCAAAAAAAGAAAAAGATAGTTGAAACTTTTAATAAATTAAAAGAAAGTTTAGTAGAGTTAGATAGAAATAGCATAGATGTAATAGATGTTAAACATAAAGTTGATAGTATTTTACAAAATATAAGTGATGACCGTATTTCTATTGTTTTAATTGGTGCATTCTCTGATGGTAAGACAACGATTGCATCTTCCTTAATGAATAAGAACTTTGATAATATGAAAATTGATTCTGATGAATCTACGGATACTATTGAGGTGTATAGTAATGATGATAATAGTAATTATGTATTTGTAGATACACCAGGATTATTTGGACATAAGACGTTAGAGAATAGTTCAGGAACATCATTTTATGATAAACAAACAACTGAATACTTATCAAGAGCAGATGTAATTTTATATGTGGTAGATGCTGTGAATCCAGTAAAAAACAGCCATCTTGAGACATTAAAATGGATAATGCTTAAGTTAAACAAATATGAGAATATGATTTTTTTAATAAATAAGATGGATGAGGTGACTTCATTAGATGATGATGAAGAGTTTGCATACGACGCGAATATAAAAAAATTAACTATGATAAATGCTTTGTCTGAAGCCGGAATCCCCGATGATGTTTTGATGAACCTAAATATTTTATGTGTAGCTGCTAACCCAGATGGATGTGGATTAGAATATTGGTTTAATAACCTTGATGAATATAATGAATTATCAAGAGTTAATACGATCCACAATAAATTGAAAGAAATACTTTCTATTCCAGAAAATAATTTGAATATAAAAATAAAAACTTACTATGATAGTTTGAATGATATTGTTAGTACATTGATAAGTAAAATGGAAGATTTTATTCTTCCTTCTAAAGATGATTTGCGTAATGCTGATAAAAATTTAAAATCAATGAAACATGAACTTGAGAGTATCGAAAAAGAGATAAAAAATACTTTGCTTGAATGCGATGATGAAATAAATGATTATTTTAAACATTTATTGAGAAGTGTTGAATCTTTGGATCGTGATAATATTGAAAGTTTTATTTCAGAAGAGTTAGGTAAAAAAGATGATGAAATTGGATATTTAATTACTCATAATGTAGAGAAAATTACTAATAAATATTTGTCTAAAATTAATAATGAAATAGATAAATTTAGAGTAAATATAGAAACTGAAATTTCCAAGCAAGATATTATTATGGGTTCAATCTCAAAACGTGCGTTGGGTGTCGTTAGTAAAGTTCCTAAAGATAGTATGGCAAGACTTATTAAATCAGGAATATTTAATGCAAGAGATTTGTTGGGGAAATATACTAATATTGCGATTAAATTTAAGCCTTGGCAAGTTTCTAATTTAGCCAAAATTTCTGAGTATATTGGACCAGCAGCGACTCTATTGGGGGAGATAATTGATTTACTATTACAATATTTTGAAAATTCTAAGTTAGAAAAAATTAAAAAGGATTTACGTACTGCTATAGATGAGTTTCGAAATCTTATTTTAAAGATGCTAAACTTTGAATCTATTATAAATAATAATTGTGAATCTTATACAATTTTAAAAAATGCAATTTTAGATGCTGAGAATGATTATAAAGATTTAAAAAAACAACTTGTTGACATTGAGCTTTGTATGAAGAAGATTAAAACTTTGAAAATAGAATAATTATCATGTCGAAATTTTACCCAACAATAATAAATAGTTTTCATGGTAGTGAAGGAGAGCGTCTCGTTTATGAGGCGCTCTCTAAATTAAATAATG
>CAUUEM010000129.1:0-3969 GCA_963544045.1 uncultured Gemella sp.
GCTATAGTTCTAGCAAATGTAATAAGCTGTCTTTGACCACTAGAGAAAGTAGAACCACGTTCAGTTACTTTACTTTGATATTTTTCTGGAAGCTCTTGGATAAAATTATCCGCATCAACAAATCTTGCCGCTTCTTCTATATCATTTTCAGTCAAGTTATCTTTATACATCCTAATATTAGACTCCACTGTTCCATGATATAAAAATGGATCTTGCAATACTAACCCAATCTTATCTCTAAGTTCTTTAGTACTGTAATCTTTTATATCTACACCATCTATAAATATCTTACCACGCTCAAATTCATAAAATCTTAAGAAAATATTTATAATTGAAGACTTACCTGAACCAGTAGAACCAACAAATGCTATTGTCTCACCTTTATTTACATTAAACGAGATATTTTTAAGTACATCTTGCTTACCATCATATGAGAAACTTACATTTTTAAACTCAATATTCCCCTCTTCAATTTTATAATCATTGTTATTTTGTTTCGGTTCATATTCAGTATTATCTATTAATTCAAATACCCTTCCGGCAGAAATCATAGATGTTTGAAGGACACTAAAGTTTTGCATAAGTTCTATTAATGGATTAAACAGTTGGTTAGTATATTGGATAAATGCATATATTAATCCAGCTGTAAACCCTGCAGTTTGCCAACTTAGTCCAAAGTAAGCTAATATAACTCCATACGCTAATATTTTAAATAATGCCATTGCCGGTCTAAGTAATAAACTATCTACTGCTAAAGACTTACTCATATAATGTAGGTGCTCTTTATTAACACCTTCAAACTCATCTAAAAGTCTCTTCTCTTGATTAAAGGCTTGTACTATTCTCATACCCTCTATAGACTCAGATAACTTTGTATTTAAATCACTCAACTTAGATCGTGTTATCTCTACTAATCTACTAGAAAGTCTTTGATATAAATATACAGAACCTAACATAATCGGAATAAATAAAATCATTAGTATAGTTAACTGCCAACTTAAAGATACCATTGCTGTTAGTGTTACTACAAACATTAATACCGAATTTAAGAAACTTGAAAATATTGTCCCAAACATATCTGCTACAGCTTGAGTATCATTAGTTAATCTAGATACTATTGAACCTACTGGTGTTTTGTCAAAGTATGACATACCTAATTTTTGTAAGTTAGAAAAACTTTCTTCTCGTAGGTCTCTTACTATACTATGTGCTACCTTAGAAAAATAATATTCACCTATAAAAGTAAAGACTACCCTTAATATAAATAATCCATAGTAACCGGCTAATATATATAATCCTGCTGTTGCTATATTTTTTGTTATGTAATTATCTATATAGTACTGTGCTAAAAGAGGAATTGCTGTCGCTACTAATGTAGTAAGTAGGATAAAAGACAAAGCTATAAAAGTTAATCCTTTATACTTAAACATATAGCGTAATAATCTGAAAAATATATTACTCTTCTTCAAACTAATTTCCTCCTTTCATCTTCTCTTCTAATTGCTGAGTATTATATGTTTCTTTATACCAACCATCTTGTGCAATTAGTTGATCATGTGTACCACGTTCTATTATCTTCCCATTATCCATTACTATTATTAAATCTGCATGAACAATAGCTGATAATCTATGTGCAGTAATAATAGTTGTCTTACCGCTTCTTTCTTCTTTTAAGTTTTCTAAAATTAAATGCTCTGTTTTAGCATCAACTGCTGATAATGAATCATCTAAAATTAATATTTCTGGATTCATAATTAATGCACGACTCATAGCCATACGTTGTTTTTGTCCACCTGATAATGAAACTCCTCGTTCTCCTATAATAGTATCAAAACCATCAGTCATATTTACTATATCATCATATATTCCACAAACTTTAGTAATATCCTCTACCTGTTTGTCCGTATACTTAGTATCAGCAAATCTAATATTTTCTTTTATAGACATTGCGAACAATACTTGGTCTTGTGGAACATATCCTATTAAGCTTCGAAGATCATTTAACTTATAATCTTTTATATTATGATTATTTAAGTAAATACTTCCATCTTCGACATCATATTCTCTAAGTAATAATTTTAATAAGGTAGTTTTACCTGAACCAGTTACTCCTACTATTCCTAATGTTTGTCCTTTATTAATAGCGAACTTAATATCAGATAATGTTTCCTCTCCTACATAAGAAAAACTATTAATGTTATACTCTAATCTACCATTATGTGCTGATATCGTATTTTCTTTTTCTACGACATCATTCTCTTCTGCTAGTAGTTTCTCTATACGTGTATAAGATACATCCCCACGTTGACCTATATTAAATAACCAACCAATTGCTTGAAGAGGCCATACTAACATATCAAGATATGTAACAAAAGTTACTAAGTTACCTACACTAATTTCTCCTCTTGATATAAATATTCCACCAAAGATAAGTGTTAGTGTATAAGACAACCCTACAAATACAAGTACCATTGGATCAAATAGAGCATTGTATTTAGAAGCTATAATATTTTTACTAAATACCTTCTTATTAGTCTCTCCAAAGCTATTAATCTCATCATTACCATAACCAAATGATTTAGTTACCCTAATACCTGATACACTCTCCTGTACTTTATTATTAAGGTCAGAAAATGATTCTTGAGCTTCTTTAAAACTTTGGTGATTTTTCTCACCTAGTTTATTAGTAGCATAAGCTAAAAATGGTAATGGAATAACAGAGATTAATGTTAGCTTAGCACTTATTAGAAATACCATAGTAAATAAAGTTACTAACGCTGTTATACTAGCGTCCACCGCTGACATTACTCCTCCACCTGCAACCATAACAACAGCATTTACATCATTAGTTGCATGAGCCATTAAATCTCCTGTACGGTACTTTTGATAAAATGATGGTGACATTTTTGTAAAGTGTTGGAATAATCTAAAGCGTAAAATTCGACCTAAATTGTACGCTGCACCAAAAATATAAACACGCCATACATATCTTAACCCATACATTATAAAAGCAGCTAATACTAAATAAATAATATTAATAAACAACTGACTATTTGTTAAGTTACCTGCTTCTATTTTATCAACTATATCACCTATTACTTTAGGTGGTATTAAATTAAAGACACTTACTAAAGACAGAGCTAATATACCTATAATATATCTTCTCTTCTCTAATTTTAAAAACCAGCCTAGTTTTCTAATTAAATTCATTATATTTCCTTTCTATATATTTTATTTTTCACTTAATTGTTCATCAAGTTCCTTACATACTTTTCCTATACTATCATTGATAACTAAATCAGCCATATTGTCTTGAGGAGTTTTAGTTTTATTTATGACTACTAAATATTTTCCTCTAAAATATTGAATAAGGTTAGCTGCTGGATATACACTAAGTGATGTACCTCCGATTATTAATACTTCCGCTTCTTGTATATATCTAATCGCAGAATTAAATGTAGTCATATCTAACTCCTCTTCATATAAAGTTACATACGGTTTTATAACACCAGAACATTTATCACAACGTGGAATTTCTTCTTTTTTATTTAAAAACTGTTCCAAATTATAATATGCTCCGCACTTAGTACAATAATTTGCATCTACAGTACCGTGTAATTTTAATACATTTTTACTACCTGCTTGTTCATGTAGAGTATCAATATTTTGTGTTATTACTGCTTTTAGTTTACCCATTTTTTCTAATTTAGCTAAATAATAATGAGCTGCATTTGGTTTAGCATCTGGATATATTAAGTTCTTTTTATAAAAATCAAAGAAATCCTCTGGATATCTTTCAAACATTGTTCTAGACACTAATTGTTCAGGGGGAAAGTTTCTATTTAGCTTTATACTAAATACTCCATTAGCACTTCTAAAATCTGGTATATTAGATTCAGTTGAAACTCCAGCTCCACCGAAAAACACTATATTATTACTTTTATTTATATCACTAATTTTCATAATAAA